>JAENXO010000088.1 GCA_016649455.1 Gemmatimonadota bacterium
CCCGCCCCGAATGCTGCTCCCTGGCGGGCCGCACCGCCCGGCCCCTGCCCCGAGTGCTCCACGAACCCGAGCACCTTGAGTGACAGAACCGGGAACACACACGGCATCAGGTTGAGCAGGAGCCCACCGAGAAATGCGAACAGGAGCGCGAGGCCGAGTCCAAAGGACGTCTCGGATTCCGCGGCCGGGTTTTCGGCCACGATCACTGGTGCGCTGATCTCCACGGCGGCGGTCGGCGCTCCGGCTCCGTCGCGCGCGGTCACCAGCACTCCATGCACCGTGTCCGGAATCCCGGCAGAAAAGCCGGACCGCGCGAGCCGGATTACCAGAGTCTCGCCGTCCCAGTCGGGACGCTGCTCGGCCGCGTGGTCGATGACGTCGCCTTCGGAGGCGAAGAAGTGAACGTCGGACAGATCCGCCTCCAGGACCGGGGCCAACGGGTCTGGCGGGTCGATCTTGAGCCCGTACCACGGCTCCTTGAATCGTGCGAAACTGCTCCACGCGGGATCGACGACGGGAAGCTCCGCCCGCGCGGTCTCGAACAACGGGGCTGTCATCAGATCGAGCCCCGGCGATGAATCCGATATCTGAAGCGTCAGCTCCAGCTCCGCCTCCGCCGGGAAGCAGTCCTCGATGCACACCAGCCAGTCCGCCCGCCCGGCGAGCCGCACGGTATCACCGGCGGCGAGGCCCGGCGGCGGCGAAATTTCGACCAGCAGCAGCAACTCGTCGAAGAAGCCGTAGCTCACGAGCGGCGGGAACGAAATCAGCTGCGGCGCGGGCCACTGGATCTCTCCGGCTGAGAATCCTGCAGGAAGTCGCCAGGTGATCGAGGCCGGCTCGCCGGAGTCACCGGGGTTCTTCCAGTAGGTGTGCCAGCCAGGCTCGAGCCTCAGCTGGAGGCCGACGGTGAACGACGAGCCCGGTTGAGCGGACCTGGTCTCTGCGATCAGCACGGCTTCGCTGTGCGGGGATAGGTCCGGACCAGCCGGGTCCTGTTCGCCGGTCACGTTCTGAGCGAATAGCAGAACCGGTGCCGTCACCAGGACAGCGGCAGCTGCGATTAACGTCGCGCCGATTCGTGTCACTATGCGGTACGTCTCGTTCATCGCTTCCGAAGAGTGGCGGGGACCGGCATCAACGCTGCCTCTCGATGACGATGATCCTGCGTCGGCCCAGGCGCCAGCCGAGCAGGCACTCCCGGATGCAACGAGGGCCCGATCGCTCTCACGGTCAGGCCCTCACCGCGCTTTAGAAAGTGTGTCCCGACATCCCCGGCGCGCCTTCAATCTGCGCTCAACTCCACGCCGGTCAGCCGCTCCCGCTACGAGCGGCCGGGCACCGAATATCATACGAATTCAGGATCGAAAATGCAAGCCCCCGCCAGGGATTGTGCAACACCCTATCTTGTTGTGCTACAACATTTTACGATGTCACATATCATCAGCTTTGTAAGTTGTTTATGCGCAGTCACTTGAGGGGCCGGAACCGCGCCGATTTGGGTCCTTTGCGGCCCGTACGAACCCGCCGTCCACCTGCACGTTCTGGCGACCCTGCGGATTTCTTGGCAAATTGGGAATGTGGGAATTGAACTAGAGGCGCGAGTGGCAAAACACCGTCGCATGGAACAGCCGAGCGATCCGGGTGGGCGCAACGTCCTCCGGCCGCTGTTTCTCTCAATCCTGCTGCTCCTCATCAGTGGAATGATTCCAGATGCAACCCCGGCCCAGGAGATCCGAGGTCGCCTGGTCACGATCGACGGGGAGGCGGTGCCGTGGGCGCTCGTTCGACTCATCGGCGACGACGGCGCGGAAGTGATGACCGTCGTCAGCAGCACCTCCGGAACCTTCCACCTGCGAGCTGCGGATCCCGGCATATTCAGGGTGAAAGCCGAGCGGATCGGCTTCGCGGCCACGCTGTCGGAACCCATGTCGCTCAGCCGAGACGTGCCCCACACGCTCGTTCTCACGGCGGTGGACTCCCCGATCGAGCTCCCTGCCCTGATAATCGAGACGGAGGCGAATTGCGATCTCGGTCGCCGGGCGGGACCCACGTTGCTCGCTGTGTGGACGGAGGTTCGAAAGGCGCTCGAGCTCCAGACCGAAACGAGTGAGAGCGGCGCGTACAACTTCGAAGGCGAGCAGTACAAATACATGGTCGATAGACAGGGTCGGCCGTTGAACGAACAGGAAGTGGTGGAGCAGACCGAGAGGGTCAGATTCTCAGGATCCAGTGGTTTCTACGCGGTCGATCCGGAGACACTCGCCGAGGATGGCTACCGGGTCATCACCCGGGACGGCGACCGGGTGTACTACGGACCTGACGCAAGAACTCTCCTTTCGGAGTCCTTCCAGTCCGGGCACTGCTACAGCGTGCGTAGAGACGGGGAGCGCCTGGGCCTCTACTTCGAGCCCGTGCGACAGAGCGACATCGTCGACGTGGAGGGAGCGCTGTGGCTGGACGCCGAGTCGGGAGAGCTGCAGACGATCGAGTTCGAATACGTGTCGGCCGGGGTTCCCGGTCACGACCTGGACGGAGGCTACGTCGAGTTCGAACGGCTTCCCGAGGGCGCGTGGATCGTGCGTCGCTGGTGGCTGCGGGAACCAGTCTACAGCACCCGTTCCAACGCGCGGCAGAGACGAATATCCCCGCTGCTGGAAGCGGGGGCCAGGATCCTGTCGGTCTCGAAGCAAACCGCCGCCCCCGAGCCGGCTCCTGAGCGAGTCGAACCCAGCGCCGAGTTGCTCGGCGTCTCACAGGAAACGGCGCGCGGACCGGAACCCGCGAAGGCGGACGGGACAGGAGGACTCGCGGAGGTGGAGCGCGCTCGGCAACTGTTCTCGGCCGGCCAGCCGGTCGAGGCGTTTGCCGTTATGCGCACGGCGTGCGCTTCTGGTGACTCCCTGGCGCTCGAGGCGCTGTGGACCGATTTCCGCGGACTCGCCACTAGTGGTGAACTCGCGGAATGGACTTCACGCCCGCCGACGAGACGCTGTGCGTTCCTCGGCGACATGATCGCGCAGCGGGCGATGCTGGCTGGCCTGCCGGTCGCATTTCGCCTCGCGCAGCACTACGAGCGCCTCGACCGGGCGAGACAAGACTGGGGTCTCGACCGGCCACGCGTGCAGACGGGGGCAGCCGAGTTCTACGGCAGGCACCCGGAGCTCGAGTACGACGACCGGGGGTTGGTGTTCGTCCGCATGGGAGAGCCCGACGAGCTCTCGTTCGCCATTGCCGGAGACGAAGGCGCAATGGGCAACCGGATCGAGGGCTGGAGATACGACCGGCCGGAAGGCCCGAGGGTGTTCTTCTTCGCGCCTGTGACGCGCCTCGGGACCGGAGTGGTCGACTATCGGCTGCTCGACGCGGCGTGGCGGGCGCTGAGCGAGTGGAACGGAGCGACGAACATAGACATCGTGTTTGGGGAGATTTCCACTGTCGCGCTGCAGAATCTCTACCTGTCGTTCCAGGGACTGGACCCGATATACGCCACCCGTGCATATCGCTTCAGATCTCTCGTCGGCGCGAGTCTGTTGCAGGAGCTGTCCAGAGACCGGCACGAGACCCTTGCTGACGTCGCGTTCGCCGTGGATTCCGTGCCCGATGCTCCGGACGTTACCCCGGGGATACAGTTCGCCTGGGAACGGTTGAGGTTCTTCAATCCGGCCTCGACCGAGACCGTGGTGTGGCTCCTGGCGGCGGCGCGTGCAGGTGACCTCGAAGCAGGCACCCCCGAACACTCCGACAACGTCTACCGCATTCAGCTGTCTGCCGCGGTGCAAAGGGGCACGGCCGTGACGGTGGACTCGTCTCTCACCGAGGTGCGCCCGAATCGCGCGCTCGACGACGACGACGCGGTCGTCGCCAGGACTGCCGTGACGGTCGGACCCGGGAGCTATCCGTTCACGCTAATCCTGCGGGACGGGAACGACCCGGAGCGCGATTCCGGTAACTGGACCCGTGGCAGCGTCGCCGGAATGTTGCCGTCCGATCTTCCTGAGGTCAGTGACCTGGCCGTGGCAGCTGATTCCGGTGGTACGTGGACCCGGGACGGTGTCACGTTCCTCGCAGTTTCGCCTTCGCATGTCACAAAACCCGACGGGGAGCTTCACCTGTACTTCGAGGTTTACGGCCTGCCCGGCGGCTCGCGGTACGAGGTGGACATCCGGGCGGTGCCGGAGCGGGATGCGGAAAAGATCTGGGCGGTCCAGGCGGGAGCGCTGGCGTACCGTGCCTCGTTCGGGTCAGAGATGCCGGGCTCGAGCGGGATCTCGCCGCACCACCTGCGGCTCGACCTGTCAGATACGGCGGAGGGAGCCTACGTGCTGGGAGTTCGGGTGACGGACACAGAATCGGGCCTGCAGAGTCTTCCCGTAACGACGCCGGTCATCCGCGCGAGATAGGTGTCCGCGCCAGGTACGCGAGCGCCCCGGACAACTGAGCGCGCGAGGCAAGCGACGCGCGCATTTCCTCCTTCCCGGGGTACAAATCCGGACGCTGATCGCGTATACTTGAGAGGCCCCCCAACAATCCCCGCCCGCCCTCAAGGAGGCGCCTCATGGTCATCCGTCTCAGAAGTTCCGTGACCCGATCCCTCGCACTCGCCGGCATTGTCGGAATCTGGCTGGCGCCCGCGCCTGCCTTCGCGCAGGACGACGCCCGACTGGCGGGCCAGCTCATCAAGACGTCCGCCTCGGTGGAGCCGGGGGACCACGTCGTCATTTTCGGTGGCAAGCACTCGCTCGACCTGATGGAGGCCGTGGCGATCGAGGCCCAGAAGGCGGGCGGCATGGTCGAGATGATGCTGAACACAGACCGGGTCGCGCGCTCGTACTGGACCGAGGTACCGGATGAGTACGTGAGCCAGGTACCGGAATACTGGGAGCCCTGGCTGAAGACGGTGGACGTGTGGATCGGACTTCCGACGATCGAAAATCCGGAGGCCACGTTCGGCGACGTCCCGCCGGAACGCTTCGCCCTGGGCGCCGAATCGAATCAGTTCTTCAACGACATGCTGAACTCGACCCCGCTGCGGGGAGTCGCCGTCACGTATCCGACCGAGGCGGACGCGAAGCAGAACGGCATGGATTTCGCCACCTACTCCGCGATGCAGTGGGCCGCGATAAATGCCGACTATGCCGCGATCTCCAGCCACGGGAAGGCGCTCGCCGAGATGCTGAAGGACGCGGACGAGGTGCACATCACGTCTCCGACGGGCACGGACATCCGCTTCTCGATGGGCAATCGGACCGTGTTCGTGGATGACGGGATCGTTACGCCCGAGGAGTCGAAGTCCAAGGTGTTTCTCGAACGCTGGACGACCCTCCCCGGCGGTCAGGTGTTCGCCTCGATCGACGAGGAGTCGGCGATCGGCCGCGTCATGGACACCGATACCCGCTGTCAGTTCAAGCCGATGACGGGAGTCCATTTCGTCGTCCGGGACGGGCAGCTGCAGGAGTTCACAGCCGACGAGAACGCGGCCTGCTTCGAGGAAGCGATGGCTCCGTTCGATGAACTGGCCACGCGAATGGGGTCCTTCTCCATCGGTCTGAATCCTCACCTGAAGGTGATGGAAGATGACGGCGCCAGCTACCGGCCGGCCGCTGCCGGCGGGATGGTGTGGATCAACTTCGGCGACAACCAGCTGCTCGGTGGTGACAATAAGACCACTGGTGGCTTCGGGTTCCCGATCGTGAACGCCACCGTGACGGTGGATGGAAAGGTCCTCGTGCAGGATGGCAGGC
Source organism: Gemmatimonadota bacterium (assembly GCA_016649455.1). Lineage (GTDB taxonomy): Bacteria > Gemmatimonadota > Gemmatimonadetes > Palauibacterales > Palauibacteraceae > Carthagonibacter. The sequence continues at coordinate 5,745 of JAENXO010000088.1, forward strand.
TGGTCAACTAGAGCGACGACACCCCGGGGGGAGATCCCGCTCTCCCCGGGTGAATCGTCCAGCCTCGCCTTGGGACCGTCGTGTGACTCTCCATCTCAGAGTGTGTTTTCCGTCATGACCTGATCATTGTTCAATTCACGGGAGCCTGTATGCTTCGTCAACTGCCCCTCCTCACGGTCGTTTCCATCTTCGCAGCCGGAACAGCGCTTCATGCCCAGGAGGCCGCCGAGCCCGCGACCGCCAGCGAGGCGACAGCTCTCGCCACGGCGGCGGCGAATCCGATCGCCAACTTGATCAGTCTGCCACTGCAGCTGAACAACGATTTCGGGCTGGGCCCGTACGATCGCACGATGAACGTGCTGAACGTGCAGCCGGTGATTCCGCTCTTCGGCGGCAAGATCGTGACGAGAACGATCATTCCGTTCGTGTGGATACCCGATTTCTCCTCCGAGAGCGGACAACGCACCTCCGGCCTGGCCAACATCCTGGCCACCGCGTGGTACGTGCCATCCAGTGGTGATCTTATGTGGGGTGTTGGCCCGGTGCTCGCCATGCCGACTGGCGGTGAGGAACGAGGCTCTGACAAGTGGAGCGCCGGGCTTTCGGGCCTGGTGCTGACGCAGCCCGGACCCTGGACGATCGGGTTGCTGGCCAACAACATCTGGTCATTCGCAGGGAACGAGGAAGCCGACGACGTTAACGAGGGAGTGATCCAGTACTTCGTCACCTTGCAGTTGGGAAACGGTTGGTACGTAAACTCAGCCCCGATCATCACGGTGGACTGGACATTGGACGAGGATAAGTGGAAGGTCCCGTTCGGGGCGGGCGGCGGTAAGGTACTGTTTCTCGGACCGCTCCCGGTGAATCTGCAGGCGGGCGCCTACTGGTACGCGGTGAAACCCGACTTCGGGCCCGACTGGCAGCTGCGGCTGCAGGCCCAGTTCATGTTCCCTCTCTGACGCGACGACCTCACCCGACGCATTGGAGCTGGCCAAACGCCGCCCGGGTTCCGGGCGGCGCCTGATGCCTCAGTCCCCCGGCGCCGCCAGCTGCAGTTTGGCCCCTTCCTGACCCGTGAAAAGCAGCATTTCCTGGAACCTGGGGTCGGAGTGGAATTGGCTGAATTCCGGCCACCAGATTCTCCCGAACCCATCCGCCCGGAAGCGGGGCTGAGACAGCATCGACTCCACGGCCATGTCGAACGCCCGGGCCGTATCACCCAGGGCGATGTAGTGGACGATCTGCCAGTCGTCCGGGGAGCAGCAAGCATCGAACGCGGCGCGGTCCCCTGCGCGGATCGCGTCGTATCCCGCCTTCAGCTCTTCCCTGGTTTGCACCCGTACGTCTTCCGCCACCCGGGTATCGAAGAACCGTGGCAGGATCTCGTCGCGCACAATCGCCTCGGCCCGGTCGTACTCGCCGATTGCCACATATGCGCGTTCGAGGTTGCCAAAGGGAGACAAGAATTCACCGCCGTGGACGACCGCGAGCTCGAACTGCAGAATCGCTTCCTCGCGTCGGTTATTCATTGACAGGATGTAGCCGAGCACGTTCAGCCGGATCGCCGAAGTCGGATCGAGCGCCACGGCTCTCCTCGCGCTGCGAAGCGCCTCGTCGAGTCTGCCGGTCGCCGCGAGCAGTTCGGCATACTGCTGGTGGGCTTCCACGTCGTCAGGATCGATCTCCAGGGCCCGGAGGTAGTGCTGCTCTCCCTGTTCCCACTCCCAGCGGTCGCGGTACACGTTCCCGAGCGCTACCTCTGCGCCGGCGATCTTCGGGTCGATCTCGAGCGCCCGAATCGCCGCAGTTTCCGCTGCATCGAGGGATGACTCCCATGTTGCCCAGTATTCCTCTTCGTTCTCGCCGGCGCGGTAGAACGGCACCAGAGAATAGGCCTGGGCCAGACCCGCCCAGCCGGGCGCCCAGCTCGAGTCGCGCGCGACCGTCGCCTCGAACAGCTGAACCGCCTCTTCGACTCCTTCACCGCGCTCGCGCATTCGGCTGCGCCCTGTCAGGTACAACTCGTAGGCGTCCAGGTCCCCGATCGGCGCGACCAGCGACTCATCCTCGTCGAGTCCGAGCGAAACCTGCAATTCCTCCGCGATCGCCTCCGCGATCTCCTCCTGCACGGCGAACACGTCGTCGATCGTACGGTCGTACGACTCGGACCACAGGTGGAAGTTGTCGTTCGCATCTACGAGCTGCGCGGTGATTCGGAGGCGGTCGTCCTGCTTTCTGACGCTTCCCTCCACCACGTACTGGACGCCAAGCTCGCTGCCGATTTCGCGCAGGTCTTTGTCCTGACCCTTGTAGGCGAACGAGGACGTGCGGCCCCCGACCCGGATGTCGCGGATCTTGGCGAGGGAGTTCAGAAGTTCTTCCGTCATGCCGTCGGCGAAGTACTCCTGGTCACCGTCCGGGCTCATGTCGGTGAACGGGAGTACGGCGATGGACGGACGCTGGTCGGCTTCGAGATCGGAATAGGCGAGCTGCAGGACTTCGGCGCCGCGATCGTTGCCGCTGCTCCCGGAGTTTGCGGCCGATGCCGAGTCCTCCACGCCGGGCGCCGTGCTCCGCCCCACCCACCAGGCGCCAGCCACGAGCGCGGCGACTCCCAGGAGTGCGAGCACACCCGCCGGCCAGCGCTTGCCTGCCGGCTGGGCGACGATCGCCTCGAGCTCCCCCGTCTCCGCGGCGTCAGTTCGCTTCACGCCTTCTGGCGTCAGCTCCAGCGCCCAGGCCAGGACCATCGCGATCGGAAATCCGAGCAACACGAGGAAGGTGGTCGTCTTGAGGACGACCGACGGAAGCTCCATCCCCTCGGCGAGGAGATCGGCGACCTGAAGTACGACGAATCCCGTCGCGCCATACACGGCGGCGACGCGGAATACCTTCCGCCGTTTCAGTTC
>JAENXO010000157.1 GCA_016649455.1 Gemmatimonadota bacterium
ACGAGTCACTTCAACGGCTTCGGGCAGGAGTCGATTGATTTGAGCTCGGAGGCCCACGTTTCTCTTGCGTTCGCGCCGGAAGCTTTCGGATACGAGCGAACAGGTATCGGCCCGGGAATCGGCGGAGCCGCATCCAGGACATGGGGATCTTCCTGGATCTGGGCGTCGCTCGAGGCCAACGGCGTGTTTGATTCATCGGGCCTCGATTCGGCCCGGGTTGTCGGCAACATCGCGTTCGGTACCAAGACGTCCGAGCGACTGGCCACGGGGGTCCAGATCCAGGCCGGCTATCTCAAGCGCACGGCGCCCGGGACCGAGTTCGACCTCGGCTTCCAGAACATTCTCCGCAGCTGGGAGCCGCATTCGTTTGTCGGATCGCGCATGGTCTGGGGCACTTTCGAGCAACGCTGGTTCGCGTGGGACAAGCTGTTCAACCTGGTAGGTATCGGCTTCGCGGGCTTCGTCGACTATGGAGGCGCCTGGTACCCGGAGCAGGGGGCCCGGTTCGGGGGCGACGTCGGAGTCGGGTTGAGGATGGGGGGGGCACTCAGTGCCATCGCACGCACGAGCAGGATCGACGTCGGGTATCGATTCGGAGATGGAGTGACGGGAAGCCGCTGGGCGGTGAGCTTCGGAGCCGGATTCGTCTTCCCGTGGCGGGAGATCCCGGTCACCTGTTACAAGGCCGTGCCGCCGCAGGTCGTGGACTGCCCGCAGAATATCCGTTAGGTGAACGCCCGTATGGTCGGCACGACCGGGCTAGAGACCACGGCCGGCGGTGACTTTGACACGCTGGTCCTGCAATGAGCCTGCCTATGGTGAAGTTGTCTCGTTCGCTCGCCCATGCCCTCGCGGCAGTCCTTCTTCTGGTCGCGATTCCCTCGTCAGCAGTGGCTCAGAAGACTGATTCGGTCCTGGTCCGAAACGGTGACCTGATGGTGGGCGAGATGAAAACCCTCCAACGAGGCCAGCTCGAATTCAAGACGGACGCGATGAGCACCGTGTATGTCAAATGGCCTCGGATCGTGAATGTCACTACGCAAAAGGTATTCGAGATCGAGCTCGTTGATGGGAGCGTCTACTTCGGCTCGATGACTGCGGGCACGCAGGACTCGGTGGTGATCGAGTCTGACAGCCTGACGATAACCGTGCCTACGCAGTCGGTGGTCTCTCTGGAACGGATCAAACCGAGCTTCTGGGATGCGCTGGATGGGAACCTCAATCTTGGGATCAATTTCACCCAGCAGAATTCCAAGGCCGACTTCAACCTGAGTGGGGAAGTCCACTACGCCCACGAGGGTGAGCCGAATACGTCGGAAAAGGGCCTCAGGCTCAACAAGTTCAGTTCCGGTTACGCGTACTCTAAGCTGGACTACAACGCGACGTACAGCCGCCAGGACAGCACCGATGACATCCAGCGGTTCAATTCAACGCTGTCACACCTGAGGCAGCTCAGGGATCGGTGGTTCTGGCAGGTCGCGGTGTCTGGAGAGCAGAACTCGCAGCTCAGCCTGGACTTTCGTGCAACTGTCACAGCCGGCGTCGGGCGGTTCATCAAGCAGTCGAACAAGCTGGATCTCGCGGTATGGGCGGGCCCCGGCTTCTCGCGCGAGCAATTCACCGGGGAATCGCCGGACAACTCGATTCCCCTCATGTTGGCCGGCGACTTCGAGTACTTCACGTGGGGAACGCTCGACACCGATATCTCGAGTCAACTCAGCGTGATGCCGATCCTCGACAACTGGGGACGCTGGCGCATCAACTTCACGCTGAGTGTGAATCGAGAGGTGCTGAAGAATTTCTATGTCACCATCGGTGTGACTGACGCCTTCGACAGCGATCCGACAGCCGCCGACGCCAACACGAACGACTTCAGCCTCACGACGTCGTTCGGGTGGAAGTTCTGATCCCCAGCGCATTGGGTCTCGAAAGGAATAGTGATGGGTGAAACGACAGTGGGGCAGAGTATCTTCGGCTCGAGCCGCTGGATTTCGCGTGTGCTGGCCAGGCTCGGTTTCTCGTCGGACCCGGGCCAGGCGAGCCTGTGGCAGACCCTCTTCGTCGTGGCAATCATCTCGCTTCCTCCGTTGGTCCTGTCCGCGTTCAGCGGTACGGCGTGGGGGACTTCCGTCGACATTCCGTTCATGCACGACGCCAACTCGCTCGTACGATTGTTCGTCGTCGTGCCGGTGCTGCTTATCGCGGCGAACGCAGTCGGCGTGCAGCTGGGCGTCGCAATGTCGTACCTGGATGCCTCGTCGCTGATCGATGAGGCGGACCGGACCGAATACAGGGACGCGCGTGCGGACATCGGTCGCCGGGCGAATTCGACCTCGATCGAACTGGTGCTTCTCGCGCTCGCGCTTCTCGTGCCGTGGCTGCTCCTGTTCCTGTTCGCGGCCGAGCCGGGCTCTGGACCGACCAGCTGGATGCTGCACGCTCCCGACGACGTCGCGCTCAGTCCCGCCGGCTGGTACTTCGCCCTGATCAGCAGGCCCCTGGTCGGGTTCTTCCTCGTTCTGTGGGCGTGGCGGTACCTGGTCTGGTGTCTGTTCATGCGGCGCCTGGGAGGGTTCGACCTGGAACTCCGGCCCGCACACCCGGACCTGGTCGGCGGCATCGTTCCCGTGGTGCGGGCGCACATCTCGTTCGTGCTGGTGGGACTGGCGCTAAACGCCGCCCTGTCCGGGGCGATCGCCAACGAACTTCTGTACGGTGGTGTGTCGATGGCGGAGGCACGCCCGGAGATCATCTTTTTCACGTTGATCTCCGTCATGGCGCTCGCCGCTCCGCTGGTCGTCTTCACCCCCGGATTGATAGGGGCCAAGAACCGGGGGCTCATCGACTACGGGCGACTCGCACACGATCTGACAGTCGATTTTGACGCCCGCTGGCAGGTCCCGGGGGATGAGAAGCTGCTGGATACGGCCGACCCATCCGCGATGGCCGACTTCAACGCCGACTACGACACCGTGCAGGGCATGAAGGTGTTCCCGCTTGGCCTGCGCGCTCTCGCCGTGTTGGCCGTGACCCTGTTCATCCCGTTCGGCGCACTGGCTCTCACACAGGTATCGCTCGCGCAGCTGCTGCGGGCCATGGCGAGCAAGGCGTTCTAGCATAGCGCCCGGATTGGTTACGTCGATCCTCGACGTGTTGCTCTACGGATCCGGGGCGGCCCTGTTCGTGTGGCTTGGCTTCTCTGCCTTTGTCTCCTGGCGGGAAGGTGAGCCGCGCGCTGCGGGGCGGCTCCTCCTTCTTACCCTGCTGCTGCCCGTTCCTTACCTGGCCGTCGTTCTGCTGCCGGGATCGGCCGGCGCCACCACGGGCACGGTCATCCTGACGCTGACGCTGTTTGCGGCGGCATTCGTTCTGATTCCCACGGGCTCGAAGCACCGCGCGGAACGGGATACGCCGACGACACGGTTCGACGAACGGGACGTGATGTTCTCGCGCGTCCGCCTCGTTCCCGGCTCGAAGCGCTTCACCGAATACTACGAGGCCAATCCGGAAAACTTCGAGCCGGACGAGAAGTTTCGCGCCGAGGCGGGCCTGCTCCGGAAGGGATCGACGCTGTACGAGCCGCTCAGCTTCGCTGCCGCCGACGCCAGCTTCAGGACGGTCGAGGAGTTGCGGTCGCTGGTCGATGGAAAGGTGGCCGCCGAACAGGAGCCGGTGGAAGCGGAGACGATGACCCGGTTCCTCAAGGGATGGGCGCAAAAGCTGGGCGCCGTCTCGGTGGGCGTTACGGAATTGCACGACTACCATAAGTACACGACGGTGGGGCGAGGCGAGCAGTACGGTCAGTCGGTCCAGCTGGATCACGCACGGGCGATCGCGGTGACCGTCGAGATGGCGAAGGAGATGATCGACCGGGCGCCGCGCGGCCCGACCGTGATGGAGTCAGCCCAGCAGTACCTGGCCTCGGGTGCAATCGCCGTCCAGATGGCCCTGTTCATCCGCAGCCTCGGCTACCCGGCACGGGCCCATATCGATGGCAACTACCGGGTCATTTGCCCGCTGGTGGCCCGTGATGCCGGCCTGGGCGAGATCGGACGCATGGGCCTGCTGATGACCCCCATGCTGGGTCCTCGGGTCAGGATCGCCGTCGTCACGACCGACCTGCCGCTGACCTTGGACCAGCGGGTGCCCGAGGACTCGGTGATCGACTTCTGCTCGATCTGTCTGAAGTGCGCGGACGCCTGTCCTAGCCAGGCGATCTCCACCGAGGCCCGGTCCGAGTTTGATGGAGCGCTGCGCTGGAGGATCGATTCAGAGGCCTGTTTCACCCACTGGTGCAAGATCGGCACGGACTGCGCGCGCTGCGTCTCGGTGTGCCCGTACTCCCACCCGGACAACCCGATGCACGCCGCTGTGCGGTTCGCGATCCGGAGATCAAGCATCGCGCGCCGCGCGGCGCTGATCGCGGACGACTACGTCTACGGACGCCTGCCACCGCCTGTGGATACGGACGGCTGGATGGAGCCGGGGAGAAGCAGCGGGAGGTGACGCAGGAGGTGACGCAGGAGCAGGCGACTCAAATCCTCGACACTGATCAACAAGCGCGACCCCGGACTGCTGTCCGGGGTCGCGCTTGTCAGGAAGATGGGTGAGACGACGCCTTCACTCGAATACCTGATGCAGATTGGGATAGGTGGCAGCCTTCTTCACAAGACTCGGGTCCGGCGTATACCAGATCGGCGACGACCAGGCGCGCTCCCGAATCGCTGCCGGTACTCCGGCCGGTGGCTCGACCCCAAGCTGAGCAGCGTCATACGTGGACCAGCGCGGGGTCGGAATCTCGATCACCCTCACGTAGTAGACGGCGTGCAGCGCAGGATCGAAGTCCGGGTCCGTCCATACGACAGCCAGTTCGGCATCGCCGATGGAATTCGTGTACGTCGCGTTCGAAAGGTTCACCGTATTCCCGACCGGCGGGAGCTTGCCCGTGTCGGAATCGGGTCGCCGGCCATCGGACCAGGCGACATCGTAGATCTTCTCCTGCGGATACCCGTTGATGTACCAGCCCTTGATGATCTGCACCCGGTCCAGGTTGGCGCTCTCGGGATCCTTCATGGCCCGGACCATGAACGTCGGGGCCGCAGCCCCGGCCGGCATGGCGGGCAGGTCGCCGCCCATCGGCACTCCGTCGGCGTACCCACGCGACACCCAGTCGTCGGCGTCGAGGTCTCCGTCAGTGAAGTCCCACCCGCCGAACAGCCGAACCCGGATCAGCGGGCCTGTGCTGCCCGTGGTTTCCTTGCGACGGATCCCGTCGAAGATCGCCTCCCGCGTGTTCGAATCGGCCCACACCCCGGTTGCCCCCGGTGTACCAAAGTGAACCGCGGGCTCGCCGGCTGTCTGAGGGGCCCCCGCAAGCCGCTTCTCGGGTGTGTCATCCACCTGACCGTGCACTCCGGTGAAGTTGAACTCCTCGTTGTCGGCAAACGCGGTGTGGGCATCGCCGCCTGCCACGATCCCCAGCTTGAACGGGTTGACGCCAAGGAGCTCCTGGTAACCCACGCCGTTGATCAGGGCCTGACGCACGTAGCTGTAGTCGATGCGGCCGATCACCGGCGGACTGGTCCCGATCAGGCTCTTGTACTCGACATTGAAATCGGCGAACTCGTCGTACGGCGACAGCGCCGGGTGTGTATCCGACTGCCCCTTCGTCTGCACGATCTCGGTCGCCACCTCGTTACGTGCCCGACGCTCTGCGTACCGGACGTCGATCGGCAGGCCCTCGGAGTTCCGTGGTGCGAACATGATGCCGTTGCTGAGATTGGCGTTGTGCGGAATGGCGAAGTTCTCATGACCCGCGGTGCGCTGCACCTCGAGGTAGGTCCACAGGTCCTCGGGGCGGTCGGAGTCGAAGGCCGAAAAGATCGCCGCCGGACCGACATCGTCCCGGAAGAACACGTTCCGGTGCAGGTTCTGGTTCGAGGGAAGCGATGTCCACTCGAACGCGATCAGAGTGGTGAATTTACCTGGCTCATAGTGCTGGTTGGCGATGTCGACATGGGTCTGCCACACCGTACGCATGACTGATGGATTCATGAAGGCCGGGTCCGGATTGCCGCTGGTCGCGCCCTCCGCCAGCATCGCGAACGCCGCGTCCCCTTGGTTGGACCTCAACAGCTTGACGGCCGAGTCATCGGCCGCGGCGATGGACACCGCCGACTTCGGATCCAGGAGTTGCGCCATGATCCCCATGTACATCGCGTGGTCGGTGACCGCGCACCAGTCATAAGGCGTCCGCCGCTGCACCGTGTAGCCTGCAGGCTCCTTCACGATCTGCTCGCCCTTGCAGTACCGGTACGCCTCGTCCGGCGTGTTTCGCGTGCCCTGCATGAACGCGTCCGGCGAATCCTGCGTGTGCA
>JAENXO010000587.1 GCA_016649455.1 Gemmatimonadota bacterium
CGCCGCGCAGGACGCGGAGGTGCGGGAATTCGTAGTCGACCGTGGAGAATCGGCTGTTCTCCGAGCCGGCGAGCGAAGCTGGGGTGACGTCGTTCGGCTCGTTCCCGCGCACAGGCTCGGCGGCTGGCTGGGGAGCGTACTTCGCTCAGAGGCGGGAATATCACTGTACGAACAGTTCCGCACCGGAACCGTGGACCGCATTCTCGCGCTCCCGCTGGGTTCGCTCGGCCGCTACGGCCGGGAAGGTGCCGCGGACCGCCTTGCGGAGACACTGGTGGAGCCGGTGTGGGCGTGGATCTCTGCCAAGATCCCGGAAGTCGCTGCAAACGTGAGAGTTGCTGAGCGAGTCGAGGAAAAGATCGTCGCCTTCCCGTTGAACGAGCTCGAACGCCTGATCCGCTCGGTCACACAGCGGGAACTCAACCTGATCGTCCGCCTCGGCTACGTCCTCGGCGCCGGCATTGGTCTCGTCCTCGTGTTCATTCGCTACCTGATCGGCGGCTGACCCACAGCGCGGAGCAGACCCAAAGCTCCGTCAGGACCTTACCTGAAGTTCCCGAGACTTGCGATACATCTCGGCGGCTCGATCGGGCTGGCGCATGCGGTCGAACAGAATCCCGAGGGTGCGGTAAGCGCGGGCGTTGTCCGGCTCGAGTTCGATCGTTCGCTCGAGGGCTGCCACGGCTTCTTCTTCGCGACTCAGACGGTTCGCGCACTCGCCCAGGTAGTAGAAGGAGATCGGACTCTCAGGGTTCAACTCCGACGCCCGGCGGAATGACTCCAGCGCCGCCGGATACAATCCCTTCCTGTATTGTACGAAACCGAGATTCTGCATCACGTCCGGGCTGTCCGGCGCCAGCCTCAGCGCTCGGCGGAGTTCTGCTTCGGCCTCGGGATATCGGCCCAGCGTTCCGAGGACAGCACCGATGTTACTCAGCAGTTGCACGTTCTCCGGCTCGAGCTCGAGTGCGGCTCGATACTGCTCCAGCGCGTCCTCGCTTCGTCCCAGGCGATCATACACGATCCCGAGATTGTTCCGCGCCCGCATGTGGCGCGCGTCACTCTGTACGAGCTGATCGTACCTGGCGGCTGCCTCTTCGAGCCTTCCTGAATCCGCCAGTTCCCGCGCCTCCCGAAACAGGGCTTCGGACTCGGACTCGGCCGGCGGTTCGGCGGGAGCGTAGATCTCGGCCACCGCGACCGGTTCGGCCTCAGGCACCGGTTCCGCCTCAAGCACCGGTTCGACCTCAGGCGCCGATTCCGCCACCGCGACCTCTGCAGGTTCTTCCACGGCCTCGGGTTCGCTCACTTCCATGGCCTCGGGCTCGACCGGGTCGTTCTCTTCGGATTCCGGCACCGGATCGAACAGCGAAGCCTCCCGCGGCTCGGGAACTCCAGGCGCGGCCTTCCGGCCGTCGTCCGTACTGCGCGCCGCAGACCTGGGCGCTCCCTTCTTTCTCCGACCGCTACGCCGCCCCATCCCCACTCCTTGTCGTCACAGAATCTCTGATCCAGTCCAGGAAAGCGCTCGATCCACCAGCTGAGTCGAGCGCCAGGATTTCCGGCACCTCATAGGGATGCAATTCCCGAACGCGGGCCTCGAGGAGTCGCAGCCGGGCAGCCGTTGTCTTTACGAGTCCCAGTGCCTCCTCGGACTCCTCGACAGCTTCCCGCCACCTGTAGATCGAGGTCGCACCGGGCAGGACGTTTACGCACGCCGCGAGCCGTTCTTCCACCAGCCTGACACCGATCGACCGCAGTTCGTCCGCCGTCGGCCCGGTGAGCAGAACGACCACGACCCTGGTCTCGTCCCCGTCGATCAGGCCCGTGCCCGGATCATCTGTGGGCACCCTCGGC
>JAENXO010000164.1 GCA_016649455.1 Gemmatimonadota bacterium
GAGACGCCGATTCACCGGGTGCTCGAGACCGTGCGCTCCGAGGCTGCGCGGTACGGAGTGGCGGTTGCCGGGACGGAGCTGATCGGTCCCGTTCCCCTCGACGCGCTGGAGGAGGTCGTTCGATTCTACCTGCAGGTCCACGACTTCACGACCGAACAGGTGCTCGAAACGGCACTGTTGGACTGAGCCGATGAACGGACTACAGCGTCAGCCGATCGATCTCCTCGTGGTCGGAGCGTCGGAGGTCCTCACCTGCGACGGGTCCGGAGACGACTCCATCGGACGTGTGGTCGGTGGAGTCGTGGCGGTCGCCGGAGACTCGGTGGTCGCGATTGGCCCGGAGTCCGAGGTGCGGTCGGTGGTGGACCCGACCGGGGCCCGGGTGGTCGACGCACTCGGGGGAGTCGTGGCTCCCGGTTTCGTGGACGCCCACACCCACCTCGTGTTCGGCGGCTCACGGGTCCGCGAATACGCTTCGCGCCTGACCAGGACGAAGGAAGAGACGATCGCGCTGGGCATTCCCGTCGGAATCCTGGCCACGGTCGAGGCGACTCGGGCGGCCACGGTGGCCGACCTGATGCATGCCGCGGTTCCGAGGCTCGACGAAATGCTGGCGCACGGCACTACGACGGTCGAGAGCAAGAGCGGATACGGGCTCACGGTGGCGGATGAAATCAAGCTGCTGGAGGTGAATCGTCTGCTCGACCAGTCGCACGCTGTGCAGCTGGTCAGCACGTTCATGGGGGCGCACGACGTGCCGCCGGAGATGGACCGGTCCGCCTACGTCGAGCAGGTCGTGTCGGAGCAGATACCGGAGGTCGCCGAACGGGGGCTCGCGGTCTTCTGCGACGTGTTCTGCGACGAAGGATATTTCACGCCACACGACGCTCGCCGGGTGCTCGAAGCGGGACTCGATGCCGGACTCGCCCCGAAAATCCACGCGGAGCAATACGCCCGAACGGGGGGGGCGCTTCTCGCCGCCGAGCTTGGATGCGCTTCGGCGGATCATCTCAATTTCGCGCGGACCGACGACCTCGCGGCCCTGGCCGAGGCTGGCGTCACGGCGGTCCTGATGCCGCTGATTGACTTCGCGGTCCGGCATCCGAAGCCGATCGACGCGAGCCGCTGGTCCGAGGCCGGACTCACCATTGCTCTCGGGACCGATATGTGCCCTGGCGGATACGCGGCGTCGATGCCGCTGGCGATCCAGTTTGCCTGTCGCGGGAATGGACTGTCGCCGGAACAGGCTCTGCTCGCGGCCACGGCCGGAGCGGCTCACGCCTGTGGCCTCGAGGGGCACGGGAGACTGGCCGCAGGGGCGGTGGCCGATCTGCAGATCTGGAACGTGGCGACGTTGGAGGACATGGTGTATCGGACAGGCCACAACCCGGTTCGCCAGGTGATCAAACGGGGAAAGGTGGTACTCGGATGACAGAAGGAAGTGGACCGCGAGTGATTCGCGCCCCCCGGGGAACGGAGCTCTCCTGCAAGGGATGGCAGCAGGAGGCGGCGCTTCGGATGCTGATGAACAACCTCGATCCCGAGGTGGCCGAGCGGCCGGAAGACCTGGTGGTGTATGGAGGTCGTGGACAGGCGGCCCGGGACTGGGAGTGCTTCGACGCGATCGTCCGCACCCTCCGAGAACTGGAGGACGACGAGACGCTGCTCGTCCAGTCCGGCAAGCCCGTCGCGGTGTTCTATTCGCACAAGGACGCTCCGCGCGTCCTGATCGCGAACTCCAACCTTGTCCCGCACTGGGCGACCCAGGAGCACTTCGACGAGCTCGCCGCGAAGGGCCTGATCATGTACGGCCAGATGACCGCTGGCTCGTGGATCTACATCGGCACCCAGGGAATCCTCCAGGGCACGTATGAGACGCTCGGCGCGTTGGCCGAGCAGAAGGGATGGAACGGTCTGGAGGGGACGATCACGTTGACAGCTGGACTCGGGGGCATGGGAGGAGCCCAGCCGCTCGCGGTGACGATGAACGGCGGAGTGGCGCTGGTCGTCGAGGTGGACCCTGAGAAGGCACAAAGGCGTCTCGAGCACCGGTACGTGGATCGCGTGGTCGAGGACCTCGATGAGGCGGTTCGAGTCTGTGAGGCCGCCCGGGACGCCGGGGAAGCGTTGTCTGTAGGCCTGATCGGCAACGCCGCGACCGTGCTTCCCGCCCTGGTCGAGCGCGGATTCCGACCCGAGGTCGTAACCGATCAGACACCGGCGCACGATCCGCTGATGTACGTTCCCGAGGGCCTGACGATCGCCGAGGCGGGTGCGCTGCGGGAGAGCGATCCAAAGGCCTACGAGACGCGTTCGATGGATGCGATGGCGCGACACGTCGAGGCGATGCTGGCCTTCCAGGCGTCGGGCTCCGAAGTGTTCGACTACGGGAACAATCTCCGACAGCGAGCGTTCGACCGTGGGGTGAAGAACGCGTTCGACTTTCCAGGGTTCGTCCCGGCGTACGTCAGGCCGCTGTTCTGCAAGGGGAAGGGGCCTTTCCGCTGGGTGGCCCTGTCCGGGGATCCCGAGGACATCTACCGGACCGATGAGGCGGTAAAGGAGCTGTTCCCGGGCGACCATCATCTGCATCGCTGGCTCGACATGGCCCGCGAGCGCGTACACTTCCAGGGGCTCCCGTCACGCATCTGCTGGCTCGGTTACGGTGAACGATGCCGGGCCGGCCATCGATTCAACCAGATGGTGGCGCGCGGCGAAGTGCAGGCGCCGATCGTCATCGGCCGGGACCACCTCGACTGCGGATCCGTCGCGAGTCCCAATCGAGAGACCGAGGCAATGCTGGACGGGACCGATGCCGTGTCCGACTGGCCGATCCTCAACGCGCTGATCAATGCGGTCGGAGGGGCGACCTGGGTCAGCTTCCACCATGGCGGCGGGGTGGGAATCGGATTCAGCCAGCACGCCGGCCAGGTGATCGTGGTGGATGGAACCGTGGCTGCCGAGCGGCGCCTCGAGCGGGTGCTCACCACCGATCCGGGTTTGGGAGTCGTGCGCCACGCGGACGCCGGGTACGAAGACGCGATCGAGACGGCTCGCCAGAGCGGGATCCGCATGCCGATGCTCGGGCTCGGCAAGCCGGGGGGCGGCAGGCCCTGCGCGTAGAACAGGCTGACGTGAGGCAGGCGCCGATGGGCGGCGGGGCCACCGCGACAGAATCGTCGCAATGGGCCCCGCTGAGAACGAGGACGTTTCGCGCCCTGTGGATCGCGAACCTGTTCTCGGCAATCGGCACCTGGATCCACCAGGTCGGTGCTGCCTGGCTGATGACCGAGCTCGCGCCGAGTCCGGTCCTCGTATCCCTCGTCCAGGCAGCTGCCGGGCTGGCGATGTTCCTGTTCGTCCTGCCGGCAGGAGTGCTCGCCGACGTGCTCGATCGGCGCCGCGTGCTTCTCGCCTCACAGGTGTGGCTGATGCTCACCGCGGCGACGCTCGGCGTGCTCACCGTTACGGGCCGGACGACGCCGGCGTCCCTGCTGGTGTTCACCTTCCTGATGGGTACTGGCGGCGCCCTGATGCAGCCGGCGTGGCGCGCCGTCCTTCCCGAACTCGTTGACGGGAAGGATCTGCCGGCCGCGATCGACCTCGTCGGACTCGGGGTGAACCTGGCTCGGGCAGTCGGTCCGGCGATCGGTGGAATCCTGGTGGCGAGCGCTGGAGCCGGTGCGGCATTCCTGCTCAACGCGGTCACCTACCTCGGTGTCGTGTTCGTCGTCGGAGGCTGGAGGCGCGAGATCGCGCCGAGCGGCCTGCCTGCCGAGCGATTTGTCGGGGCGCTGCGCACGGGTTTTCGTTATGCGCGGCACACGCCGCAGATGCGATCAGTTCTCGTCCGGCTGGGCCTCTTCGTGCTCCCGGCGAGTGCTCTATGGGCGCTTCTTCCCCTGATCGCGCGGCAGGAACTCGGGACCAACGCGGCGGGCTACGGATGGATTCTGTCGGCATTCGGGGCGGGGGCAGTGGCTGGAGCGCTGTCGCTCGGACGGCTACGAGGCAGGCTGTCGCTGGACACGATCGCGACTACTGGAACTGTGTTCTTCGGTCTGGCAGTGATCGGAGTCGCCTTCGTCAGGCTCTGGGTTCCGTTTCTCGCATGCGCATTTGTTGCCGGTGTCGGGTGGCTTCACATCCTGGCGACCTTGAACACAGCGGCGCAGACCGTTTTGCCGGGTTGGGTACGAGCCCGCGGCATGGCATTGTTCATTCTCGTGTTCTTCCTTGCCTCGACGATCGGCAGCATACTGTGGGGCGCAGTGGCGAGCCAGGCCGGATTGGGGATGACCATGGCCGTGGCAGGAACCGCGGTGGTGGTCGGCACCCTGGCCCGATTCCACTATCGAGTGAAGGACACGGTCGGTCTCGATCTCGCCCCGACCCGACACTGGCCTGCACCGACGTTGGCCGAGTCCATCGAGCCCGAGGAAGGCCCGGTGCTCGTATCGGTCGGCTACCAGGTCAATCCGGAGAAGCTGCCCGAATTCGAGGCGGCGATGTCGGAGCTGCGCCGCCGCCGCAGGCGAAGCGGTGCCTATTTCTGGGACCTGTTCGTCGACTCGGCCGATCCGGACCGCCACATCGAGGTGTTCCTGGTTGACTCGTGGGCGGAGCACCTGCGACAGCACGAACGGGTGACCGCACTGGACAGACGTGCAGAGGAACTCGTGCAGGCGTGCCTGGTCGAGGGCGAGCGCCCGCGGATCCAGCATTTCGTGGCTTCGAAGGGGTGGCGGTCACGGTTCCAATACCGCGACCGGGAAGAAACCCACCACGTCTGATTCCGGCTGGCGGTATCAGTCGCCGGCCGGATCCAGTGGGTCGGAGGGTCCGTGCGATTCGCTCAGGTACCGGCGCAGGGCTTCTCGTTGTTCAGTCCCGCCAAACAGTGTGGCTCCGGTGCGGACGAGATCGGTCACCACGTCGTCGAGCGGTCGGAGGGCCTTCAGCTCCTGGTGCTCGCTCAAGTCCCCGATGAACGGCCACAGTCTCTGTTTCACGTCTGCCGGTAGAACCTGTTCCAGATACTCGAGCGCGAAGCTCCGGGCCTCGTCATCGTCGGACAGGAGAGATCTGTAGGCCGCCCGCATCGGCGTGGAATCAAGAACGAGGCTGAGTAGCCGGAACACGTGCTCGAGACTCAGCTCGCCACGCAGGCCCAGCTGTCTCTCGACCAGCGGGTCCGGCTCCACGTCGTCCAGCAACCGGGCCAATTCCCATACCGCTCGGCCCCTTCCGAGCTCCTCCCGGATCGCTTCCCACACGGTGACGTCCGGCGAATTCTCGCTCCCGGGCAAACCCGCCGCGCGACGGCGCGCCAGGCCGACCGCAGCCCGGTATCGCACCTCGAACCGACCGGCACCGAGGGCGAGCAGGAGAGCAGCATCGGCAGCCGCGTCTGAGATCCGCGCGAGAACCCGGGGAATCCGTCGCCGGATGACGAAGTCGGCCCCCTCGTCCGCGACCAGCAGAGCGAGTCCCGGCACCGCAGGTGAACCGATCTCCACCAGTGCTTCAGAGGCCGGAGTCATCAGCCGGTCGCGAGCGAGGAGGCGAGCGAGAACCGGAACCAGTTCCGGATCGCGCACTCCTTCGAGGCGAAGGAACTCGGCGATCCGACCGATATCACCGGAACGGAGGAGCGTATCCGGTTCGTCGTCTTCGGCGGAGTCGGAATCGACCGCTCCCGGTCCGAGTTCGATCCCGCGAGTATTCAAGACACGGGTGATGTCGAGCCGGCTCAGGGTAGACGCCAGCGGGTCGCCGCCTCGACTCGCTTCGGTCAGCATTGCATCCCCGCCGCCGCCATCCGCCAGCCTGGAGCGAAGCGTCGCGAAGTACTCCCTCCCGATACGCTGTGACAGTCCGATCAGCGCGATGCAGATTCCGATCACGAAAACGGAAAGCCAGCGGGATGAGAATCCCGGCAGGGTGACCCACAGGAACACGAGCAGGAAGCCCAGGCCCTCGCCCACCGCATCCGCCACCGAGTCCACGACCGTCTTGGTGCGCCGCCGGAGGTCATGTGGAACCGGCACCCAGAGAAATTCCATCACCGATCGGAAGACCGATTTTCGCAGCGTCGAGTCCGCTCCGCGCAGTCCCGTGGCCGCCACCAGTCCCGGAACCAGGAGCATTCCGGCGGAGCCGAAGGCCACGACGAGCGGTACGAGTGCCAC
>JAENXO010000254.1 GCA_016649455.1 Gemmatimonadota bacterium
CGCCGGTCATCATGTGGAACGCCCGGCTCGGCTGGCCCTCGTTCGCCTTCCAGGCCCGGCACGGGCTCGAGGCGAAGGGCGTCGAGCCCGGCGTGTTGTCGATCCTGTTCAACACACTTCGCAACGAGGCCGAACTGTTCGGCGGGCAGCTTGGCCTCGTCTCGCCGATCCTGTTCCTGCTCATCGCGATCGCCGTGCTGCTGGCGCTGGGCGAAGCGCTCGCCGGCCGCGGAGACGAGCGGCGCTCGGTGCTCGCCGGAGTGGCGATCACGTCTTACGGCGTATTCGCGCTCAGCGCGATCAAGCGGGCGGTGGAGGCGAACTGGCCCGCTCCCGCCTGCGTGGCGGGCGTAGTAGTCCTCGCGACGGTTTCATGGACCTCGGTCAGCCGGCGCTGGTTCCGCCGGGGGCTCGCGCTCGGCGGACTGATCATCGGGGTGATTCTGCTCCAGGCGATCGTCCAGGTTCTTCCGATCGACCCGTACGACGATCCGATCGGCGACGCGCACGGCTGGGATGCGGTGGCGGCCGCGGCGGACTCAGCGCTCGCAGATCTCACCTCGAGCGGTTGCCCGCGCGTGTGGGTGGCGGCGAACCGCTACCAGGAGACCTCCGAGCTCGCGTTCCACCTCGCCGGCCAGCCGGACGTGTTCTCGCTCAATCTGGACAGCCGCACGAACCAGTACGACCTGTGGCCCGGGTTCACCGAAGTCGCCGAGCCCGGTGACTGCCTGCTGCTCGTCACGCCCGACGGCGGTGGCGAGCGGCTCGTGGCTGAGCGCATCGCTTCAGCGTTCGCCTCCTACGAAGATCTGGGGCAGGTGCTGAGGATGCGGGGCGCACGCGCCGTTGGTGACACGCGGATCCACGCGCTCCGTACCTGGTCGGGCGACACCGCCCCGTTCGACAACGGATACGGCCATTGACCATGGTCCCATAGCGACCGGAAGGTCGCATAAGTATGCTTTCTGGATCCAGATTCGTGCACTCAACAAGTGAGCAGAAGCTGAAATGAACGATCGAATCCCGGTTCGTGGAACGCGGCGGCCATCGCCTGGCGGTATCCGCTGGGCTCTTGCCGGCCTCGTGGCGCTCACCGCGATCGGCGGCGCGGGCGCCTGTACGAAGTCGCTCGAAGTCCCGGCGATCAATCCGACGCCCACCGGCCAGGTGATCCCGGGCAAGGTGGTGTGGCACGACCTGTATACGTCGGACGTGAACTCGTCGAAGAAGTTCTACGGCGAATTGTTCGGCTGGAGCTTCCAGACGATCGGGTCAGACGGCTACGACTACGTGATCGCGATGATCGGCCCGCGGCCCATTGCCGGATTCTTGCGGCCCGAGAAGCGGCTGACCGGGGCGGCCGAGTGGGTACAGTACTTCTCCGTCGCGGACGTGGATGCGGCGGCGGCACGTATCGAGCCGAACGGCGGCACCCTCACCTTCGCACCCGAGGACCTGCCGCGCCGCGGGCGCATCGCGTTCGGCGAAGACCCGGAAGGGGCGCCATTCGGAATCATCCGTTCCGACTCGGGTGACCGGCCGGATGGCATCGACCCGCCGCACAACGACTTCCTGTGGAACGAGCTGTGGACCAACGACTTCGGTCTTGCCGCGCTGTTCTACCGCGACGCGATCGGGCTCGATTCCGAGGTGCTGCCCAGGAAGCAGGGCGACTACATGCTGTTCACCAGCGGTGGTGAGAAGCGGGCCGGCGGAATCCAGATCCCGCAGGCCGATATCGAGCCCCAGTGGCTTCCCACCATCCGGGTGATCGACATCAAGGCGTCCGTTGAAAAGGCCCGGCAGCTCGGCGGCGAGATCGTGCTCGAGCCGCGGTGGGACATCGAGGACGGAATGGTCGCGATCATTTCCGACCCGAACGGCGCCGGTGTGACGCTCAGGCAGTGGGAGGGCGACTGATGAGTGCCCGCGATGCAGGAGGAACTGAGATGAAGAAGAGAATCTCGAACGGTCGCGCGGTGTGGCTCGCCATCGGCATGGCGGCGTTCCTCGCGGCCTGTGGGGGAAACGCCTACATGAGCGTCGGCACCACGATCCCGGTCGGCTGGGGCGGCGTCCGCGTCGGCACGACGGTCCCGATCGGCGGCTGGTAGAAGGCAGACTGGGCGCGGAACCGCCGGGCGCGCCTCAGCGCCTGATCGAGGAATACGAGAGGGCCCCGGAAGAACACATCCGGGGCCCTCGTTCCATCTACCTGTATTTCACCCCTGAACGCCTCAGCTGCGCTCCGAGTCCTCCGGCTTGAGCACGATCTCCGCGAACGGCAGATCCTCCGACGCCAGCACGAACGCCGTGGTGGGCATCCCTTCCGCCAGGTGTGTCAGGCGCTCCAGGTACTCCACGTAGTCCTCACCCGGCTGGCGCATGCCCAGGAAGATCATGTCGGCGTCGGCGGATGACTCGTGCAGGATGTCCACGAACGGCCGGCCCGAGTCGTTCACCAGCACCTCGACCTCCGCGCCACTGCGCAGGCCGTGCACCACCGCCTCGAGATTCGGGCGGGCGGCCCGGGCGGCCTCCTCGTTCGGCAGAACCATTTTCACCCGAATGCGGGCGCCGCTCCACGGCAGGCTGGTCTGCAGCAGGTAGGCGAGGGTGAGCATCAGTCCACCGTTCCGCTTCAGACCGCCCCACCACACGTCGATCACCTGCTGGTCCCCGAACCCGAGCTCCTCGTTGTGATGCAGGATGACCAGGTTGCGCTGGCCCTCGTGGAACCGCTCCAGCATCCGGCAGTACGCCTCCCGGTGCTCGGGCACTTCGCTGTCGCCCAGCAGGATCGTGTTCGGGACCATCTCGCCGAGCCCGTACGCCTCGACCAGGCGCTCCGCTCCCTCGAACGGATCGGGTGCGCGCACCAGCCGGATCAGCGCCTCGACTCCACGCCGGGCGAGGTAGTCGCCGATCGTGGACTCCATCGCCCGCTGCCGTTCCAGCGTCACCGACTCGTCCGTGAGCACGCTGGCTACGGTGACCAGGGCCCGGCGATGCGACAGCCAGTCCGCGAACGCCACCATGTACCAGCGGCGGGTCGGGGCGCCGGACAGCACGAGCAGGTGCGGACGCCAATTCTTCGCGTCCGCCGCGCCGCGCAGCCGGAACAGGCCGGCCCGCGTGAGAGCCATCCACAGGCCTCTGCGCGAGTCACCCCACGCGGCCTGTACCTCGCGGCGCTCGAGCCACACGAAGATCCCGCCCACGATCACGGCCGCCGCCACGGTCGCGGCCGGGTTGACCAGGACCATCACCCCGAGACAGCCGAGCGCGCCGATCGCGGACCAGTACCAGGGCACCTTGAAGCGCGGCCTGAACGACGGGCTGCCCAGCGCCCGCTCCAGTCCGGCCGAGATGTTCAGCACCCCGTACGTGGTGAGGAAGAACATCGTGAGGATCGGCGCGATGACGTTCAGATTCCCGAGCCCGACGGCGAGCAGGGCGATCGCCAGGGTGACCAGGGTGCCGGCCTTCGGCGTGTCCTCCGGGCCGCTGCCCCGGCCGAGCCAGCGCAGTGGCTCGGGCAGCACACCGTCCCGGGCGAGCGCCTGCAGCACCCTGGGCGCACCGAGAATCGAGCCCACTGCACTGGACAGGGTCGCGCCCCATACACCGAGCAAGATCGCGGGGCCCCACAGCGCCATGCGCTGCATGATCAGCGGCTCGCGGATCAGGCTGTCGGAATCCGCCCTGAACGCCAGGAACACGGGGAGCGTCATGTAGATCAGGTAGCCGACCGCGATCGCCGCCAGCGTCCCGCGCGGGATGGAGCGGCCCGGGTGCTTCAGGTCTCCGGACATGTTCACGCCGGCCATGATCCCCGTGACAGCCGGGAAGAACACTGCGAACACGACCCAGAACTCCTCCTTCGGGACCTCGCGGAGCGGCACAGTTACCGCGTCGGGCGGCCCGACCGATTGCCCGAACGCGAACGACAGCAGCGACAGGCCGATCGCTCCCATGATGAAGTACTGCGCCCGGATCGCCACGCGGGCCGATCGGAGGGCCAGCAACGCGATGAGGATGGTCGTGATCAGCCCCACCGGCCGGGCCGGCAGGATGGGGAAGGCGGTAGACACGCTCTCCGCGAAACCCACCGTGTACAGCGCCACCGACAGGGCCTGCGCGAAGAACAGCGGGATGCCGACCGCCCCGCCAGTCTCGATGCCCAGCGACCGGCTGACCATGTAGTAGGCGCCGCCCGCCCGGACCCGCTGGTCCGTGGCGATGGCGGAAATCGACAGCGCCGTGATCAGGGTGATCGAGGTCGCGATCGTGACGATCAGCAGCGTCGCCGGGAGCCCGACGTTCCCCACGACCCAGCCGAATCGCAGGTACATGATCACGCCGAGGATCGTCAGGATCGACGGCGTGAACACTCCCCCGAACGTACCGAGTCCGGCTCCCCGGACGGGGGAGACCTCCTGGACCGGGGGCGGACGTGCGCCCGGCGGGTCCGGGGATCGGGAAGTATCGCGTGGGCCGCGCGAAGAGCGAGTGCTCATGGTCGGGATGCATAACCGCAGGGCAGCCCGGTGTCGAGGGTGGGCAGGTCGGGCTATTCTCGACGGGAGGCCCGGGCGCGAGCCGCCCGGGCCAGATCTCCCGCACCGGAGGATGCCGATGGAACGCTGTGCCTGGCTGGGCGACGATCCGCTGATGATGGCCTACCACGACGACGA
>JAENXO010000440.1 GCA_016649455.1 Gemmatimonadota bacterium
CGCTCGGGCTGCGGATGTTCGAGCCGCAGGTCACGGCCTGCCCGGGCTGTGGCCGCACGACGAGCACGTTCTTCCAGAAAATGGCACAGGAGATCGAAGAATACCTGCGTACCCGAATGCCCCTGTGGAGCGGACTCTACCCGGGAATCGAGACCCTGGGCGTGGCCGTGATGGGCTGTGTGGTGAACGGGCCCGGCGAATCCCGGCATGCGGACATCGGTATCTCACTGCCCGGAAGCTTCGAGGAGCCCAGCGCCCCGGTCTACGTGGACGGCGAACACCACACGACGCTGCGCGGGGACGACATCGTCGCACAGTTCATCGAGATCCTGGAGGCGTACGTGGTGCGTCGATTCGGAGCGGGGGCTGAAGCTAAGACCTGATTCAGGGCCGCGAAGCATGGAAAGCGCGCCACCGGATCAGGCGGGAACGAACCGTTCCACTCCGTCCTGCAGCTGTCGGACGAGCGCACCGTCAGCCGCGAGGTGACGCAGCATGGCGAGGCGCTCCCGCAGGTACAGTATGAGGAGGCCGCCGCTCGGCCGACGATCGCCACCACTCGCCACCACCTCCCACGCGGAACTCGACCCGTTCTCGACCGCCGCGAGAGTTCGCTCGAGCTGGCGATCCAGGACTGCGCGTCTGTCCGCGAGGAACGGTATCGCCGGCTGGATCGCTCCCGTGTGACTCGAGCAGACGATGTGCGGCTCGAGCTGCAGTGCCCGGTCCAGCGAGGCCAGGAACAGCCCGAAGCTGTCTTCCTCCCGGTCCGCGATGCGGATTGGCGTCTTCCACCGGTGCAGGAACTGGTCGGCGACGAGGAGCACGCGGTCCTCCGGGTGAAACACCATCAGGTGACCGGGTGCGTGACCTTCCGCGAGGATCCACCTCCACCCTCCTGAGCCCGGAATCGGGCCGTCTGGCCCCGAGACCGGGTGCGATACTGGCGTCCGGGCGAACGGGGCGCCCCCGACGGGTTCGTCCTCCGGCGCCAGGTCGTCGGCCAGCTCAGCCGGAACGCCCATGCTCCGCAGGGCAGTCCGGCCCCGGCTCGATGCCGGTTGCAGGTTCCGCATCTCCTCCACGGCGTTCTGGTGCGCGAGCAGACTCTCCGGTCGCCAGCGCAGAAGTCCGCCTGCGTGGTCCAGGTGCGTGTGAGACAGCACGACGCCAGACGCGGTCTCAGGCGTGATCGACAGGGACTCGAGTCCGGCCCGCAGCGCCGCCTCCGACTCCGGCATGTCGGCGCCGGAATCGAGGAGCCACGGGGGGAGGCCAGCCTCCGAGTCGAGCACGAATACCGATGTGACCCCGGGAACGAACGGGTCGGGGAGTGGGATCCGCAGGCACCTGGGGCTGATCCGCTCGGGAGGCCCTGCCGGATCGAGCTTCTTCATTGGCTTCCGCCGGGCAGAGGGGTCGCTTCGGCCCGGCGAATCCCGGCGGTCGCGCGCGACACGGAGTCGATCAAAGGCGTGGACTCCAGAGACCGGTCATCCAGTTTCGAGACAGGCTCCACACCCCGGACGGATCCAGTCAGGAATGCGCCGTCGCACCTGTTCAGCTCGGAGGATTCCCACCGTCCCTCGACGACCTCGATGCCGAGGGCGCCGGCCTGCTCGATCACCCTCCGGCGCACCGTCCCGGGATACAGGGGAAGCTCCGGGCCCGGAGTGAACAACCGGCCGTCCCGCTCGAAGAACAGGTTCGCCGAAATGCCCTCGGCCAGCCATCCGTCGTACACGCGGAGGACCTCCTCGACCCCGAGTCGCGCGGCAAGGCGCGCGGCGATCACGTGGGGCAGCGCATTGCAAGTCTTGATGTGTGCGATCGACGGACGGGGAACCACGTCGCTTTCCAGCACGCGTGCGCCGAGCTCTCTGTCGGCCGGGACCTCAGAGAGCTCGACCAGGGCGACGGAGTCACCGGACCGCCCGTAGCCGCGGCCGCGGTCTACTGCGCTCCACTGACAACGCAGCACCCCGTCAGTCCCGGGGCCCGCGCCCAGATCAACGGCGGCTGCCAGCAGGCGTTCGACGATCTGCCGTTCGTCGAGCCAGCCGGCCGGCGGCTCGAGTCCGATCCCATCGGCGCCCGCCAGCAAGCGCGCGGCATGGCGCTCGGCGTCGAGCAGCCATCCCGCGTCGATGCGCAGCGTGGCGAAGAGTCCGTCTCCGTAGCGGATCGCCCTCCGGACAGTCCCCAGCGGACCCGCGTCTTCGTGCACCTGTCCGGTCAGCCACAGGCGGTTCGCCCGACCGGAACCCGGGCCACGCCCCTGTCCGTCCGTCGTTCCTTGTGTCAGCTTGTCCGCGTCTATCATCGGAACCACCGTCGAAGTGGGAATCGCCTTGCCCGTAGCGATGGTGTGGCCGCGTCCTGCTGATCCGCGAAGGGAGACACGAAGTCATGTCGAAGGGAACAAGAATCACAGCCCTGATCGCCGCCGGTGTCCTGGCGGTCGGAGTTTCGGCCTGTGCCAGCAGCCGGGAAGTCGTCGTCGGAACGGACCCGGGTGGCTCGGGAGCGACTGGAGGCGCGCAGTCGACTGGTGCGGCTGTTTCGACTGCCAGTCTCGAGTCCGAGCTGTACCGTCTCGTGACGGCCCAGAAGGCCTATTTCGAAGCCAACGACTACTACGCGTCGGACCTGAAGAGCATCGACTTCACGCCGGGTTCCGGGGTTCGAATCGACCTGATCCAGGGGGACTCGGACG
>JAENXO010000608.1 GCA_016649455.1 Gemmatimonadota bacterium
CCCTCGACTCGGATCTGAACGAGGGGATTGGCGGGATCGTGGTGCACGGCGTGGACGCTCCGGATCGCCTTCCCCAGCTGCTCAGCGTCGGCATTCCAGGCGCCGACGCTGCGACCCTTCTGATGGCCCTGGATCTCGCCGGGATTGCCGCCTCCAGCGGTTCCGCCTGCAGCAGCGGGAGCCAGGCGGGGTCGCACGTGCTGGCGGCAATGGGCATCGCACCGGGGGAGGAATACGCCGTCCTCAGGTTCAGCTTCGGGCCTTCCACGACCGAAGCCGAAGTGACGCGCGCGGCAGAGGTGACCATTCGTGCGGCCGCCCGGGCCCGCGACGTCCTCCAGAGCTGACCTGATTTTGAGGCCGATCCCATGACGGACTCGCCGCTTCCTGGCGGCGACGGCCGTGCCGTCCTCTGCGCCATGTCGGGCGGGGTGGACTCCAGCGTCTCAGCGGCGATGCTGGTGCATGCCGGCTGGCGCGTCGTTGGCGCCACGGTGAAGACCTTCTGTTACGGTGACGTCCCCGAAGGTGCACGAGTGTGCTGCGGACTCGAGGGGATCTCCGATGCGAAGGCGGTCGCGGCGCGGCTCGGGATTCCGCATCAGGTATTCGACCTCGAAGAGGCGTTCACGCGTGACGTGATCGACGATTTCGTGTCGGAGTACGCTGCCGGGCGCACACCGATTCCGTGCGTCCGGTGCAACAGCTTCACGAAGTTCCGCGATCTCGTCCGCCGGGCGGACGCCCTCGACTGCGAATTCGTCGCCACTGGCCACTACGCGCGCGTCGTTCGCGCTCCCGATGGCTCAGCGCGTCTCGCCCGGGGCGAGGACGACCGGAAGGACCAGACATACTTCCTGTGGGGAATCGACCGGTCCGTACTGGACCGGTTGCTGCTCCCGGTGGGCGAAATGCGGAAGCCCGAGGTACGGGCCGCGGCACGTGAGCTCGGGCTCGTGACGGCGGAAAAGCCGGAGAGCTTCGAGATCTGCTTCGTTCCGGATGGTGACTACGTGGGCGTGCTCAAACGGCGGCTTCCCATGACCCATCCAGCCATCCAGCCCGGTGCATTCATCCTGGAGGATGGCACTGACGTCGGACGGCACGATGGATATGCGGGATTCACGGTGGGACAGAGAAAGGGACTGCCGGGCGGCTATGCAGCGCCGATGTTCGTCCTCGAGATCCGGCCGGCGACGAGGGAAGTCGTGATCGGGCCGCGTGAGTCCCTGCGCAGATCCTTGCTCGAAGCCGATGATGCGAACTGGCTCGCTCCAATCCCCGCGCGGGGGACGGAAATCGGCGTCCGCATCCGGCACCAGGCATCGATCGTCCTCGCGACCGTCAACAGAGCCGATCCGGGCGGATTCGCTCTCGAGTTGTCGACGGGTCAGGACGCGATCACCCCGGGTCAGAGCGCCGTTCTGTACCTGGAAGATGGAACCGTGCTCGGCGGGGGAGTGATCTCGAGGGTGGGCTAGTGTCGCAGTTCCTCGACCTCAACGAGTCTTTCGAGCGCCTCCCTGCCCTCTTCGCTCAGCCGGTCGGGCAGCCTCACCACGACCTTTACCAGCTGATCTCCCCTAGTTTCTCCCTTTTCGACACCTTGTCCCTTGATCCGGAACGTCGTCCCTGACTGCGTCCCCACCGGGATCTTGAGCACGACCTTACGATTGTCGGCGGTCCGGACCTTCACCTTCGAACCCATCATTGCCTGGGCCAGGTTGATCGGCACCTCGCAGCGCAGATCC
>JAENXO010000029.1 GCA_016649455.1 Gemmatimonadota bacterium
ACGGGGCATGGAGAGCTCGCGGTGTGCGGGGGCGTCGATTCGATGTCGAACACGCAGATCGGCCTGTCCGAAGGCCTGAGCCGCGCGATCCGTCGGGCCGGATCCGCCCGTGGAACTGCAGCCGTGCTTCGGCAGATCCGCTCCGTCCGCCGTAAGGACGTACGCCTCTCGGTCCCCGCGGTGAAAGAGCGCGCCACCGGCAAGTCGATGGGAGAGCACTGCGAAGAGATGGCGAAGGAATGGCAGATCCCGCGCGCGGATCAGGATCGATTCGCCGTCGCGAGCCACCGGAACTCGGTCGAGGCGGAGAAGCGGGGATTCTTCAGGCCACTGCTCGTGTCTCCCGGGACGTTTGGCGTGGACGCCGACACCCTGCCCCGCACTGACACATCGGTAGAGGCTCTGTCCGCACTGCGGCCGGTGTTCGACAGGAACAGTGGAACCCTGACCGCCGGAAACTCGTCGCCGCTGACGGATGGCGCGGCAGCCTGCTGGGTGGCCGGCGCCGAGGGACTGGGCCGGCTGCCCGAGTCCCTGCCGCGGGTACGTCTGCTGGACTGGGAGCAGGCAGCGATCGACCCGCATCGCGAAGGACTGCTCATCGCACCGGCGATCGCGATACCACGGCTTCTCGATCGACACGATCTGCGATATGGGGACATCCACCTGTGGGAGATCCACGAAGCGTTCGCAGCGCAGGTTCTTTGCACGATCGAGGCTCTCGAGAATCGACAATGGATTCGAGACAACAGCGGGGTGGAAGCGGACCTTGGTGAGTTGCCGCGCGACCGGATCAACCCAAACGGTGGGAGTATCGCAGTCGGCCACCCGTTCGGAGCGACCGGAGCCCGAATCCTGTCGCAGTGTGCCGCCGAGCTCTCCGGGCGCCCTGCCGGCTCGCGCGCCGTGGTCAGCGTATGCGCGGCGGGAGGGCTCGGGCACGTCGCGCTGCTCGAGTCGGTCTGAGGCCGGCGAACGCCGCGGACGCTCCCGGAGTCTGATCGGCCGTGCAGCTCGCTAGGTCGGGAAGCGGGCTGCCGGATGGCGGGCCACCCAGGCGAGCCGGACGAGAACCAGGAATACGACGGCGCCGAGACCGACGTGTGCTACCCGTAGACCTCCGCTCAGCATCGACAGGACCATGGCCGCGCCGACCGCGAGCTGAACGACCGCGACGACCATCGCCAAGAGCGCCACCCGCCGACTGGCTGGATCTCCCGGACGTGCCCGGGCCATGACGAACGGCAGTACCAGACACCATGCCACGAGCAGGTAGGCGAGTATCCTGTGGCCCCAGTGAATGTGAATGAGCGGATTCCCTCCGGCCGGCATCCACGACCCGTTGCAGGCCGGGAAGCCGAGGCAGGCGTAACCCGCGTCCATGTTCGCCACGAGCCCGCCGGCCGTCACGACGACGAAGGCGAATACCGCGCTCGACAGACCGATCGCCGAGGCCCGGTCCTTCACCAGCGCCCGCCTCGGTCCGAGTGCCTCGCTGGCGGCGATCGTGAGCGTGGCCAGCAGGGCCATCGCCGTACCGAGGTGGAGGATCACGGACGCGGGCGGGAGCTCGAGCCACACGGTGATCGCGCCAAGCAGGATCTGCACGACCAGCAGGACGACGGCCAGGACGCTGAGCCGGCGCAACCGGGCCCAGGTCCCGGTCACGGATATGTCGATCCCGCGTCCCTCACTGCGCGAAGCCCTGGCGGCGCGGAGTGCGAGCAGGACGACGATTACCGACACGGCGAGGGCCACCAGCCTGTGCCCGTACTCGATCATGGTCGGAAGGTCCAGCGGCGGAATCAGCTCGCCGTTGCACAGAGGCCAGTCGTCCCCGCAGCCCATTCCGCTGCCCGTGATGCGGACGACTCCACCCAGAATGATCAGCGCCAGGCTCGCCCCCGCGCCGACAGACGCGAGATGACCCCACCTGTTCCGGGCTGACTCGGGATGATTCACGACGCCCTCCTGCCCAGTTGATCGGAACCAGGATGCCCTGACGTATGGACCCCGCGGGCGCCCCGGGATTAGGTTCCCGTCGTCACGCGGCGGAACATAGACGGCGTGGCCGGGGATCGCCACGAGCCCCTCCTCTCCCGGTCCAACGAGGAAGATGAACGAGTCGAGCGCCACAAGGACACGTCGCACCTCCCCTTTCGGGCGACTGCTGTTGCGTCTCCGACCCTACCGGAGTTCTCTGATCGTAACAGGAGTGGCGCTCCTGGCCAGCGCGGCGATCGGACTCGCCTTCCCGCTGGTCGTCCGCTACCTGATGGACGCCGCGTTCGAGATGCGCGACCCCGAGACCCTCAACCGGGTCGCGATCTTCCTCATCGGGCTGTTCGGAGTGCAGGCGGTGCTCAACTTCGTGCAGGTGTTCCTTCTCGGCGCGACGGCCGAGAAGGTCGTGGCCGGGCTGAGGACTGACCTCTACTCGCACCTCCTGACGCTGTCGCCGGGATTTTACTCGAACCAGAGCTCGGGCGAGCTCACGAGCCGGCTCTCATCCGACTGTTCGACTCTCGGCACGGTGCTCAGTCACCAGCTGGCCGAATTCGTCCGGCAGGTGCTGTTCTTCTTCGGCGGACTGGCCCTGCTCGCGGTACTGCATTCCCGTCTGATGCTGACTACGGTCACCGTTGCGCCGATCGTCGTGCTGAGCGCTTACGCGTTCGGACAGATTCTCCGCAACAAGAGCACCAAGGTGCAGGACCGTCTGGCGAAGGCCAACGCCGCCGCCGAGGAGGCTCTGACCCAGATTCCGATCGTGCAGAGCTTCGTGCGCGAAGGCTGGGAGGAGCAGCGCTACGGCTCGCGGATCCAGTTCGCCTTGCGTGAGGCGGTCGGCAAGTCGCTCGTACGGGGAATTTTCTTCGGTCTGGTCACCTTTATCGCATTCGGTGGGGTGGCCGTGGTGCTGTGGGAGGGAGGCCGACTCGTTCTCGCACAGGAAATCACGGCGGGCGAGCTCGTATCGTTTCTCCTGTACGCAGTCACGGTGGCGGCGGCGATCACTGCTCTCGCGTCCCTGTGGTCGGGCTACCAGGAAGCGATGGGGGCGGCGCAGCGAGTATTCGACCTGATGGACACCGAGCCTGAGATCAAGGAACCAAGGCACTCCGCGGCCCTGCCACCGGCCAGCGACCCGGGGGGACTCGCGTTCGAGGACGTGTGGTTCCGCTACGAACAGGAAGAGCCCTGGATTCTCAAGGGTCTCAGCGTCGACGTACGGCCGGGAGAGGCCGTTGCCCTGGTGGGTCCCAGCGGAGCCGGCAAGACCACGCTGGCGTCGCTCGTGCCGCGGTTCTGGGATCCGACACAGGGGCGGATCACTCTCCGGGGCACGGACCTGAGACGGATTCCGTTGATCGAGCTTCGAACTGCAGTCGGAATCGTGCCCCAGGAGCCAATGCTGTTCGCCGACACGATCGCCGCGAACATCGCCTACGGCAGGCCGGAGGCCGGACCCGAGGAGATCGAACGAGCGGCTCGCCTGGCGCACGCCCACGAATTCATCGAGCGACTGGCAGAGGGTTACGAAAGCCAGGTCGGCGAACGGGGAACCCGGCTGTCCGGCGGCCAGCGCCAGCGAATCGCCATCGCCAGGATTTTTCTCAAGGAACCCGAGATCCTGATCCTGGACGAGGCCACGAGCAGCCTCGACACGGAGAGCGAGCAGCTCGTGGAACAGGCGCTCGAGACCGTGATGGAGGGACGGACGACGTTGATCATCGCGCACCGCCTGCGCACCGTTCAGCGGGCCGATCGCGTCCTGGTGATCGACGGCGGGGAAATCCTCGAGCAGGGCAAACACGGGGAACTGGCGGCGGCGGACGGCCTGTACGCACGGCTGTATCGAGGTCAGCTGCTGGATCCGAGCCCACCGGTGGAGGGTCTTCCGACAGGTCTCTGATTCCCGTCTCAGAGTCAGGCCCCGGGCCGTCCTCCAGCGCTGCCTGCCAGCAGCAGTCCGACATCCCGCACCAGCGTCTGCTCGGTCTGTGGACCGACATACGTCCGGCGGATCACCCCGTCCGGGCTGATGAGCATCGTGAACGGGTAGCCTGGAGCCGAGAATTTCCCGACCGCGACAGCGTCCGACACTATCCAGATCGGGTAGTTGATCCCGTATTCAGCAGCGAAACGCAGAATATCCTCGGGACTCCCGGAGCCCACCGCCGGCGCGATGATCGTCCCCCCCAGCTCGGCCAGGCTCTCCTGCGCCCGAATGAGATGAGGGATCTCCACCCGGCAGGGCGGACACCACGTGCCCCAGAAGTTCAGGATCACCACCTGTCCGCGGTAGTCGCTCAGGCGGGACGTGCCTCCATCCACGGTTACGAATTCGACATCAGGCGCCGGCATCTCGAGCCAGTCTGACGGACCAACCTCGATCGCCGGCTGGCCGAAAAACGTGGAGGCCGTACCGGTTCCCGAAGTCGGGTCAGAAATATCCGTCAGCGCGTGGCCGGTTCGATACCCGAATACGCTCGCAGTCAGAACTGCAAGACTGAACGCCAGCAGGATCAATGATCGGCGAAGTGTCACGGAGCCTTCGTGAACGGGTAGAACTCGGCAGCGAACGTACAGCCGGCAAGACGGTGAATCCGGGCAGCGCTCACGGCTTCGTCCCTTGACATTGGAGGAATCCGATACACCAGGGAGGCCTCGCTCACCAGCACCATTAACTTGCTGAACGGAACCGCGGGCAGCTGACCGATGCCGAGAGACTGGAGGGCACGTTCGAAGTGCCGGCGATCGCCGGTGACGAATGTGAGCAGCGCGCCGGGCGTGAGCGCCTGGATCTGACGAGCGTGGATTCCAGGGTTACGCGTTCTCAGGTCCGAAATGAGTTCGGAATACCTCCACAGAAGATCCAGACAAACGTCGAGCTCGGCCTCGGTCTGGATCGAGTCGAGGTCGGTCTCCATGCGCATCGGCTCACACGTGACCGAGTCAGGGGGCGGCACGCGCGCCTCGAATTCGGAGACGAGCGTCTTGCGGGCCTTCGAGCCGTACGGCACCTCCACCCGGAGTCCGTCGTACTCGGTGCGCCGGTTCACCAGCGTCCACTGAAGATGCCACCTGGTATCCGCGAGGGATTCGCGAACCGCCGCCACGCATCCCAGGAACTGTACCGCATCCAGTGAAGGCAGTTCGCGACCACCCCTGATTCGTATGACCGTCCATTCGTTCATGCGCCGAATTTCGTCGTGCGATGGAGGGACCGCAACCGGCGGACGGGTTCGGAATCCCGATTTTCCGCTTGTCCAGCCACGTGCGGCGCACACACTTTATGGACAGCCGGTCGCATCGGGGAGCCGCCCCTGGTGATCGTGTGCCTCCATCGATGGCAGAGCAAAGCATGGCGGTCGAGCGCAAAGAGCCCCAAACGACTCCGGTATTCCTGTACCCGCCGGTTCCGCGCCGGGCGTTCGTCATTTCTCTCGTGGCCCTGGTCGTTGCCGGGCTCGGCAGCCTGGTGTGGCCCGACAGACTACGTGATGCCGCCGGCCTGGCCTGGCTCCTGGCGCTCATTCCGCCGTTTTTGTTCGCCTACTACCGGGGCTGGGGCGGCGCGGCCGCCGGCCTGGCGGCCGCGATGGTGGTTCTGATCGGCTTCCAGATCTTCGCCACTCTCGTGTTGGGCAGACCGGTAGACTGGCGGGTCGCCGCGGGCACTTCGGGTCTGTTCGCCGCAGTGAGTTTCGGAGCCGGCGTCTCCACCGAGCTCCTGCATAGACAGGCGTTCATGGCGATCCAGCTCGCGTATGCCGACCCTCTGACCGGCCTCGGAAACCGACGGGTGCTGGAGTTCTTTCTCGAGCGCCAGGTCGCCGCGGCAGCGCGCGGGTTGCCGCTGTCGGTCGTGATGTTCGATCTGGACGACTTCAAGAGCTACAACGATCGTTTCGGCCACGCAGCCGGCGACGAGGCACTCCAGGCGTTTGGTCGTACACTCTCCAGCTCGACCCGAGGATCGGACCTGAGCGGTCGATTCGGGGGGGAAGAGTTCGTCACGGTCCTCCCGGCAACGAAGCTTGAAGGCGGGGTCGAATTCGCGGAGCGGGTGCGCCGGCACTTTCGGACCATGGAATTCGACACTGGCGCCCGTATGACCGTAAGCGCCGGAGTGGCCGCGTACGGTCCGGAAACAGCTGATTCGGAGTCGTTGATCGAAGCCGCGGACGCGACGATGTACGAAGCGAAACGGCTGGGCAGGGACCGGGTTCTGGATGCCGTGTCGGCCGGCAAGACCCGGGGCCGGACTCCACCATCCATCCGCACAAGCCGTCCACCCGCCTGAACTTCGCGCCGACGGTCTGAACGCTGGATGGCCCCCCCGGACCGAAGCCCGGGGGGGCCATCTGCCCGGTGGAAGGCGGCCGGCGACGGGGCGGCCCCCTGTTCATTCCAGTCCCGTCACTTCACAGCCTTCCTCCGTGCCATTAAGCATGGCGGCGGAGAGTCACTTGAGCGTCACCTCGTAGTCACCAGCTCCGGTCGGGACTCCGGGGCACCGGCATGCCCCGTCTCATGACGCTCCTGACCCTTCCCGCCGTCTCCCGCTCCCAGGGCAGGATCATCAGCCGCCCGCGTGCGCGTGTGCCGGAGCAGGAAGTGGCCGAAGTCGTCGAGCAGTGAGTGCATGACGGGAAGCAGTACCAGCGTCAGAAATGTCGCGAAGGTGAGCCCCGCGATGACCGCGATCGCCATCGAGCCCCACCAGGCGGCCTGTTCCCCACCCCAGTACAGATCCGGCCGGAGGTGACTATACAGGCCCTCGAAGTCGAAGTTGAGGCCGATCGCCAGGGGGATCAGCCCCACCACCGTCGTGATCGCCGTGAGCGTGACCGGGCGGAACCGGGTCAGGCCGCCCTGGATCAGGGACTCCCGCTCCCCCACGCCGTCTCTCGTACGCAGAATCCCGATGTAGTCGACAAGTACGATCGCATTGTTGACGACGATTCCGGCAAGGCTGATCACTCCCACGCCCGACATGATCACGCCGAACGGCATCCGGAAGACCAGCAGCCCGACGAGAACACCGACAGTCGACAGAAGCACGGTACCCAAAATGAGCACCGGCTTCAGCACCGAGTCGAACTGCGATACGAGGATGAGCCCGATCAGGAACAGGGCCATAATGAAGGCGCCGCCGAGGAATTGCTCGGACTCCTGCTGCTCCTGCTGCTGCCCCGTGTAGGACAGGCGATAGCCCGACGGAAGTTCCGTCTCGTAGGGGCGAAGCGTCTCCTGGACCTCCGCCAGCACCGCGTTCGCGTTGTTGCCGGCCCGCACGTCGGCCGAAATCGTCACGACCCGGTCGAGGTCCTTCCGGTTGATCCCGCTGTAGCTCTCCTCCACCTGCCAGCTGGCGACCGCGGGAAGCGGAACCTGGACTCCCTCTTCGGTTGTTATCGTCAGGTCCGCCAGAGATGTCAGGTCGCTGCGGTAGCGCTCGGCCAGTCGCACGACGATGTCGTACTCGTCCTCTCCGTCACGGAATTCGGATGCCTCCGTCCCGTTGATCGCGCTCCGAACGGTGAGACCGATCTTCTGCGTGTTCAGCCCGAACAGCTTCGCTCGCTCACGGTCCACTTCGATCCGAAGCTCCGGGCGGGCTTCGGCGAGATCACTCTCGAGGCCGTCGAGCCTGGCCGCGACGGGAGCGTTGGACAGAATCTGGATGGCCCGGTCTCCGAGGCGCTGCAGCTGTTCGAAGTCCTCACCCGAAATCTCGATGCTCACGGGCAGTCCCGTGGGGGGACCCTCCTGCGGTTTGTCCACCGTGATTTCGGCCCCCGCGATTTCGTTCCCGATCGACGTTCGCATGTGCTCGAGGGTCTCGAACGAATCGAACTCGCGGTCCTTGTAGTCGACGAGCGACACGGCGACAGTCGCGTACTGTGTGCCGGTCTCGTTGCCGAACCCCCCGACCCTCTGCCCGGTCGTCGCGACGACCGATTCGTAGTCCGCGGCCTCATCCAGCCCGGCGAGCTCGCGCTCGACCCGTTGTGTCACCTCGTCGGTGACCTCCGCGCGCGTTCCCGTCGGGGTCTCGATCTGGACCCACACGGTCTCCGGCGGAACGCTCTCGGGAAAGAACTCGATCCCGTTGTTAAACACCGAGAACAGGACGACGACGACCACGAGCGCCGTGACGGCCTGCCCGACCATCAGGAACCGGCGGCGCATGGACCAGCGGAGCACACGCTCGTATTCGCGCAGGACTCTCGGCTGGGACACCTCCCGCACCCATTTCCCGATCGGCTCCAGCACCCGGCCGTTCAGCCACCACAGGCCGGCACCCGTGAGCACGAGCAGCACCGCCGTGACCGGGTTTCGAATCCCGATCGCGATGAGGAATACGCCGAGCAACCCCCACACCGTGAGCTTCGCCTCCCTCGTGAGGTGCATGCGGGGCTCGTCCTCCAGCCGCATGAACAGGGAGCACAGCGTCGGGTTGATCACGAGTCCGACGAACAGGGACGAAGACAGCGTGATCATCAGGGTTTTCGGCAGGTACGACATGAACTCGCCGACGATGCCCGGCCAGACGAGCAGAGGCGCAAACGCCGCCAGCGTCGTGACCGTTGCCGCGATCACCGGCATCGCCACCTCCGCCGTGGCGTACTTCGCGGCGGCCGTCTTCTCGAACCCCTCTTCGCGGAATCGATAGATGTTCTCGACCACCACGATCGCGTTGTCGACAAGCATTCCCAGCGCCAGGATCAGCGAGAACAGGACGACCATGTTCATCGTCATCCCGAGCAGCTGAATGACGCTGAACGACAGGAACATGGACAGCGGAATCGCGACTCCGACAAACGAGGCGTTCCGCAGACCGAGCGCGAACAGCAGAACCGCGACGACCAGGATCAGCCCGGAAATGATGTTGTTCTCGAGGCTGCTCACCATGTCGCGGACGTATCCGGCGTTGTCGGACGTGACCGAGACTTCCGTTCCCGGAGGAAAGTCCGGACTCATCTCGGCGATCGCGGCGCGCACGGCGTCTGAAGTCTCGATGATGTTCTCGCCCGAACGCTTCGAGACGCTGAGGGTCACGACCGGGTTGCCATCCAGCCGTGCGAAGCTCTCGCGCTCCTTGAACCCGAAGTCCACTGTCGCCACGTCGCGCACGTAAACCGGGCCGTCTGTTGTCGCGAGTACAACAATGTCCTCGATCGGTCTCGTCTCCTCGAATTCACCGGGGATCCGCACGAGGTACTTCATTTCGCCGACGTCGATCGTCCCGCCGGGCACGGTCACGTTCTCTTCGCGGATCGCGTCGATCACGTCATCGTAGGTAACGCCGTAGTACTTCAGCTTCGCCAGGTCGACGTCGACCTGTACCTCGCGCTCCAGGCCACCCGACAGAGTTACGCTGAGCACCGCGGGGATCTGCTCGATCTCGTCCTGGAGGTCCTCGGCCAGCGCCTTGAGGCGGACCAGACTGTAGTCGCCGGCCACGTTCACCTGGAGAATCGGGAAGTCCGAAAAGTTGAACTCCAGGATTTGCGGCTCCTCGGCCGCAGGGGGGAGCTCCGGCTTCGCGATGTCCACCTTCTCGCGCACCTGCTGGAGCGCCTCGGTCATGTCCATCCCCGCCTCGAATTCCGCGGTGATGGTCGAGACGCCCTCGACGGAGCTGGACGTAAGGGTCTTCAACTCCGAAATGCGATTCAGTTCCTCCTCGATCGGGCGGGTGATCAGGGTCTCGATGTCTTCGGGCGCCACCCCCGGATAGACCGTGTTCACCGCGACGAACGGGACCGTGACGTCTGGCGTGGCCTCCTTCGGCACGGTCACGTAGGACCACAGGCCGGCGAGCAGGATGATCGCGAGAAGCACCAGCACGCTGGTCGGGTGGTCCACCGAGAAGGAAGTGAGCCAGAACTCCTTGTACTTCCCCGCGTTACCCGTCATCGTCCATCCCCTCCACCGTCCACGACCTGCACGTGGTCACCGGGATCGACGAGCTGGTGGCCTTTCGTCACCAGCAGATCACCCGGCTCCAGCCCGCTCTCGACCACGGCCCTGTTCTCAAATGTCGGACCCAGCACCACGGGCCTGGCCTCGGCGACCGGAGAGCCATCACGCTCTCCCACCACGAATACCTGGTAGCCGAGCTCGGTCCGCAGGATGACTTCCTGCGGCACGACGACCACGGACTCGAGGCGGTCCGTCGCCACCCGGACGTTCGCGATCATCTGCGGCTTCACCGCTCCATCGGGGTTGTCCATCAGTATCTCGATCGGGAACGTCCGGCTGCCCGGATCGATGGCTTCTCCCACGTACCGGATCGTGCCCTCGAAGGGTCGTCCCTCCAGCACGTCAAACGTGATGATCGCCTTTCCGCCCACCTTGATGAACGGACCGAAGCGCTCTGGAATTCCGCCTGTGATCTTCAAGTTCTTCGTGTCGATTACGCGCGCGATCCGCGTGCCGGGAATCACGACCTCCCCGGCGTCCACGTACCGATCATCCACGATTCCAGCCACCGGAGATCGGACCGTCGTCCGATCCAGCCGGGCCTGCAGCAGATTCAGCCGGGCATTGGCCTGGTCGGCCTGGTACTTAGTCTGCAGGAAGGTGATCTCACTGCCGATTCTCTCTTCCTCCCACACCTGCTTCTGCCGCAGGTACCGCTCGCGATCGAGTTCGGCGCTGGCGCGCGCCTCTTCCACCTGAGCCCGGAGGATCTCGTCATCGATTTTCGCGATTGGAGCGCCTCGACCGACCCGGTCGCCCTTCTCGGTGAAGAACCTGACCAGCCGGCCACCTTCTTCGGCACTGACCGTGATGTCGTGTTCAGCTTCGGCTTCACCGGTAATCCGGACGAATGCCGTGAACTCGCCCGACTCGACCCGCGTAGCCTCCACGTTCACGACCTTCACGTATTCGTTCGCTGTCTCCGCCGCATCCTCCGAGGCGTCCGCCGACCCTGATCCGCATGCGCCAAGCATCGGTATCAACCCGGCCAGAATCGCCAGCGACAGAGTCCGGGTGGCGCGAAGGCGTGTATGCATGTTCATCGCGAGCTCTCCATTGCCGCGTCGGGCACGTAGGGAGGCGGGGCCTCGCCGGGATCGTCCACCATCTGCGCCACGACGGGCTCGACCGCCGGCACGGTCCCGACGGCGTAATCCAGTCGAGCCTTCGCGACGAGATAGTCGTAGACAGCCTCGGCGTAGTTCAGCTCCGATTCCCGGAGCGACACGTCGGCTTCAGTCACTTCGAGACGGGTCTTCGTGCCGGCGAGATACTCCCGGGTCACGATATCGAACCCGCGCTGGGCCTGGTTCACGGCGGTCCGCTGGGCGTATGCCCGGGCCCGGGCCTCCAGCAGCTGGTCCAGTGTGCTGCGAACGTCGTTCTCGACCCGCTGGTTGAGATCCGCCAGCTGTTCCTCGACCTGCCGGACGGCGATCTGACGCTGCTCGACACGATTCCACCTCCGCAGGCCCGAAAAGATCGGCACGTCGACCTGCAGGCCGACGGAGGACGAATTGGCTCGCCCGCCGGCAACGCCGAAGAAATTCAGACCACCATTTTCCTGGGCCAGAAAACTGTAGTTGAAGAAGGCGCTGATGGTCGGAAACAGCTCCGAGCGCTCCACTCGCACTCTTGCTTCTTCGAGTTCCTTCTGGATCTCGACCTGTCTCAGATCGGACCGCTGGCTTCGCGCCACGAAATAGAGCGAATCCGCATCGCCCGTCTCGACGTGTCCGGTCCCCGTGAATTCGAGAATCAGGCGGTTCGCCTCGTTGTTTGCATCGATCTTTTCGAGATCGATCTCCGCCAGGCTGCCGGCGGCGCCAGCCTGCTCGACGCGCGGCAGACCCATTTCGATCGCGAGGACCCGCTCGGCCTCCCGCACGGAATTGGCGGTCCGCCTGAGATTCGGTGCGATGTTGGCCAGCTGGACTTCCAGGCGCAGCACATCGTAGTCGCTGGCGAGGCCTGCGCGGTTGAGGGCGCTGGTTTCCTCCAGCGTGCCCAGGGTCCGCTCCACGCTGTTCAGGGTCACCCGGTGTCCCTCCCGGGCAACGAGAACGTTGAGATACGCGATCCGCACGTTCGTGGCGATCGCCTGGGCGGACCCCCGAAGCACCTCTCTCTGGTAGCCGCGAAACTGTCCGGCCGTGCTCACACCCGTGAACAGGGCCGCGTCGAACAGTGGCTGATTCACGGTGATGCCAGCCGTCCACACGTTGTCGGCGCCGAACTGAACTGAAACGAGGGAGTCCGGAGGGAGACTGGGATCGATGATCGAGCCCGGCAGATAGGTCGACGGGATCTGGATATTCCGTTGATAGCCGACGCTGCCGTCGATCTCCGGCATGAGCCCCCCGTAGGCCTCCTTCACCTGCTTCTCGGCCGTCGCCAGGTCGAGCCGGGAGACCTGAAGGCTGCGGTTGTTGCGCAGCGCGATTTCCACCGCACGGTCGATGTTCCAGATCTGATCGGGTTCAGGGAGTCTCGCCTGCTC
>JAENXO010000303.1 GCA_016649455.1 Gemmatimonadota bacterium
ATAAACCCACTCCCGCTGGGCCTGGACGATCTCGGTGCGATCGCGCCGGAAGAACCGGATGTGATCCTGATTCCGAAGGTCGAAGATGCCGACACAGTCCGAGCGGTCGACGAGCGGATCCGGCAACTCATCGAGCGCAGGGTATGGCTGATGCCGATCCTCGAGACCGCGCTAGGGATCGAACGGGCGTTCGACATCGCCTCCGCGGTGGACCGGGTCGTGGCGCTGACCATCGGGCTGGAGGATTACACGGCGGATCTCGGCGTCATCAAGACGGTCGAGGGCACGGAGTCGCTGTACGCCCGAAGCCGCCTGGTAAACGCGGCCCGCGCGGCCGGCTGCCAGCCGATCGACTCCGTATTCGGAGACGTGGGCGACGAGGCAGGGCTCCGCTCCTGGGCGGCGCGTTCCCGGGCACTCGGTTTCGAGGGCATGGGCTGCGTGCACCCGCGACAGATCCGGCCGATCCACGAGGCGTTCGCTCCGTCCGAGGTCGAGATCGAAAAAGCTCTGAGAGTCGTGGCGGCGTTCGCGGAGGCCGAGGCGAAGGGACTTGGTGTAGTGAGCCTGGGCAGCAAGATGATCGACCCGCCCGTCGTCAAACGGGCGCTCCGGACTGTGCAGATCGCGCATCGAGCGGGGCTGCTCGAGGAGGAAACCGATGGCTGATCGATCTCCGCGCCGTCCCGCCGCTGACCCCGAGTCGTTCCACGTGAATGCGGCCGGGCGCCGGGTACCGCTCGATGTGAACGGGCACGTGTCCCTGCCCTACGAGGGGGTCGGATTCCACCGGGCTGCGGGTTCGAAACACGGACCGCCGATCCGATCCTGCTCCGAATACCCTGCGGACGGCGACAAGCGGGTTGCGGACCTGAAGGCGGCGCTCGAACGCTGCGGCCTGCGTGACGGGATGACGATCTCGACGCACCACCACCTGAGGAACGGAGACCAGGTGGCGCTTGCAGCGCTCAGAGCCGCGGCCGAGCTCGGTGTGAAGGACCTGGTGTGGTTCCCCAGCGCGTCGTTCCCCTGCCACGAACCCGTCATCGACCTGATGGAACAGGGCGTCGTGCACCACATCGAGGGATCGATGAACGGTCCGCTCGGCGCCTACTGCTCCGAAGGGCGAATGCGCGGGCTCGGGGTTCTCCGGTCGCACGGGGGACGCTGGCAGGCGATCCAGGATGGCGAGATCCATGTCGACATCGCGGTGATCGCGGCACCGACGGCCGACCCGTTCGGCAACGCCGATGGATCTCACGGCCCCTCCGCCTGCGGCTCGCTCGGATTCGCGCTCGCCGACTCGATGTACGCGGACCGGGTGATCGTGGTGACGGACAATCTCGTTCCGTTTCCCTGTATCCCCTGGCAGATCCAGGGCAACAACGTGGACTTCGTGGTCGAAGTCGAGTCGATAGGCGATCCGTCGAAGATCGTCTCCGGCACGACGCAGCTCACCAGGAGTCCCGACCGGCTGCTGATCGCCGAGTACGTGGCCCGCTTCCTTCGCGACGCCGAGATCGTGCGGGACGGGTTCTCGTTCCAGGCCGGAGCCGGTGGAATCGCCCTCGCGTTCGTGGGATTCATCAAGGAAATCATGCGGGAGCAGGGCGTGAAGGCCCGCTTCGTCCGCGGCGGCTCGAGCAGCTACCTGGTGGACATGCTGAACGAAGGCCTGACGGACTACATCCTCGATGGTCAGACCTTCGATCTCGCGGGTGTCGCGTCGATCGGCTCCGACCCGAGGCACGTCCCGACGTCGCCGTTCACCTCGTACAACTGGCACGGCAAGGGCAACTTCGCGTCGATGGTCGACGCGGTGGTCCTCGGGGCGACCGAGGTGGACGTCGATTTCAACGCCAACGTCGTCACCCATTCCGATGGAATGCTGCTGCATGGGATCGGTGGTTGGCAGAATTGTCTGTTCTCGGGTTGTACGATCCTGGCACTGCCGGCATTCCGGGACCGGATTCCGGTGATCGTGGACGAGGTGACCACGATCACGGGCCCGGGCGAGCTGATCGACGTCGTGGTCACGGAGCGCGGAATCGCGGTGAATCCGCGGCGCACCGATCTGCTCGAAGCACTGGAGCGCAGCGGCACCGATCTTCCGATCCGGTCGATCGAGGAAATCAAGCAGGAGGTCGAGCATGTCGTCGGCGGGCCACCCGAGAAGCCACGACTGCTTGACGTTCCCGTGGCGGTGATCAAGTGGGTGGACGGCACGGTACTCGATACCGTGTGGCAGGTCGCCGACGAGGCGGATTGACAGCTCGCTGACCGAGGCCGGAATGCTCCCGAGGCCCAACTCGAAGGCAGTGAACCGGAAGGAGAGACTCGACCTCCCGGGGTCAGGTCCGCCCCGTCGTCCGCCCGCGGATCGGCTGGCCGGCTTCGGAGAGTCGTGGGCGGCCGTATCGTTGGAGTGGGCCCAGGCCGCCGCACGGCGTTGCATCCAGTGCCCCGCTGAGCCATGCGTCCGGGCCTGCCCGCTCGGTAACGACATTCCCTTCGCCCTGTGGCACCTCGAGCACGGCCTGGTGGACGACGCGGCGCTGATTTTCAGACGTACCAGCTCGATGCCTGACATCTGCGGGAGAGTGTGTCCCCAGACGGAACTGTGCGAAGGAGTCTGCCCCTACGCGAAACAGGGCCGCCCGCCCGTCCCGATCGGCCGACTCGAGGCGTACGCCGCGGACTGGGTGAGTCGCGAGGGCCTGAGTGTCCGCGCGACCGCTGCTCGACCCACCGGCCGGCGCATCGCGATCGTCGGTGCCGGACCGGCAGGAATCACTGCAGCCGAGCTCCTCGCTGGCAGCGGCCATGCGGTGACCCTGTTCGACGCGTGGCCGGAAGCCGGCGGTCTTCTGCTGTACGGGATCCCCCGCTTCAAGCTGTCACCGGAGATCGTGCGCCGGAAAACGCAGCATCTCAGCCGACTTGGGATCCGGTGTCAATTCGACACCAAGCTCGGGAACGGATTGTCTGTCGATGGACTCGTGGACCACGGCTTCGACGCCATTCTGCTCGCGATCGGCGCCGGAATCGGACGACCGCTCGACGTCCCGGGATCCGACCTCGAGGGAGTGTACCAGGCGACCCCGTTCCTGGTGCGGACCAATACGGACCCGGCGTCACTCCCGCCGGGGCTGCGCGCCCGTCCCGAAGTGGGACGGCGGGTAGCGGTGATCGGGGGCGGAGATACGGCGATGGACTGTGTCCGCACTGCGCTCCGGCTCGGATCCGATGAGGCGACGGTCTGGTACAGGAGGACAGAGGCGGAGATGCCGGGGAATCCCCGCGACCGGAAACTCGCGATCGAGGAAGGCTCCCGGTTCGAATGGCTCGCGGCCCCCGTCGGTCTCGAAGCAGATGAGAACGGGCAGGTCCGCGCCATGCGGCTCGTCCGCATGCAGCTCGGAGAGGCCGACGCGTCGGGTCGCCGCCGTCCGATTCCGATCCCGGGATCTGAGCACACGGTTGAGGCGGACACGGTCGTGCTGGCGCTCGGGTACCTGCCCGATGCTGATTTCGTCGCCCGGATCGCCGGGCTCGACACCGAACCCGACGGACGAATCCGCGTCGATCCGCTGACCGGCGCCACCAGCCGGCCGGGAATTTTCGCGGCGGGCGACAATGTCCTCGGGCCGGCGCTGGTGGTCGACGCGGTCGCGCACGGCCTCCGGGCGGCCGAAGCGATCGACTCGTTCGTATCAGCCGGTGGAACGGTCGCGACGCGATGACCGGACCGCTGTGCATTCTGGCCGTGAATCCCGGATCCACGAGCACACGCATCGCCCTGTTCCGTGATGAGAGCCTCGACCTGGAGGTGGAGCTCAGGCATGGCCCGTACGAACGAGCCGCCGGGAGTTCCGACGATCTCCATGCCCGGCTCGGGGCCATTCGCCGATGGCTCGACGAACACGAGGTCCGCCTGGCCTCCCTCGACGCCGTGGTGGGCCGCGGGGGTCTTCTCCGGCCGCTCGAAGGTGGCGTGTACAGGGTGAACGAGGCACTCCTGCGCGACGC
>JAENXO010000054.1 GCA_016649455.1 Gemmatimonadota bacterium
AACGGACCATCGATTCCGATGCCGCGCATTTCCATCGACGCCAGGACCGGCACGAGCGGCATCTCCACCTCGTGCAGCAGATCCAGCATTTCGTGCTGCTCGAGGTCCTCCTTCAGAAGGTTGAACAGCTCGAGGGAGACGTCCGCGTCTTCGGCTGCGTACTCGGTAGCGCGATCGAGCGGAACTTCGGAGAACGGAATCTGTGCCCGACCGCTGCCGCACACGTCGGAATAGGATATCAGCTTGCGTTTCAGCCTCTCGAGCCCGAGCACATCGAGGCTGTGAGCCCGCTTCCCGGGATCGAGTACGTAGGACGCCAGCGAGGTGTCGAATTCGACGCCGCCGAGCGGAGCTCCCGCCCGCTCGAGGACGATCATGTCGTACTTGATATTGTGGCCGATCTTCCCTACGTCGGGATCCGCGAGCAGCGCACGCAGATCTGACATGGCCTCCGACGTGACCGGCGGGAGGTTAGGCACCTCTACACTATCAAATGCGAAGCTGGGGTTTCCGTCCGCGTCGGGAACGCTCGCGGGCGGAACGTGCGCGAATGGCAGGTACCACGCCTTCCCGGGCTCGGCCGAGAGAGAGATCCCCACCAGGTCCGCGCGCATTGGATCGATCGACGTGGTCTCCGTATCCACCGCGATCGTCCCCGCCTTGCGGAGCTCCTCCAACACCGTCGCCAGGTGACCGGGATCGATCACGGTTTCATAAGATCGCTCGTCCGACAACCGCCCGGGCGCACTCTCGGTGGAGTCCGGCTCGTCCGGAGCATATTCCCGCGCCATCGTGTGGAATTCGAGCTCGAGGAACAGTTCACGCAACCGGGCCCGATCCGGCGGACCGCGACGCAACGCGTCGAGATCGAGCTCTACCGGGACATCGGTCCGAATCGTGACGAGTTCCTTCGACAGCCTCGCGAGGTCGGCATGCTCCAGCAGCGCTTTGCGCACCCCGGCGCGCTCCACCTCCCCGGCATTCTCCAGCAGCTGTTCCAGCGAGCCGTAGCGCTCCAGCAGTCCCGGCGCCGTCTTGGGTCCGATTCCACGCACTCCGGGCACGTTGTCGGAGCTGTCACCGATCAGCGCCAGGTAATCGACCACGAGTCGCGGGGGCACACCCAGGCGGACGGAGGCGTTTTCCGGAGTCACCTCCGCCTCTTCCACCGCTCCGGGCCCGCGTCTCCCCGGGTTCAGGAGATGCACGTCATCGTCGATCAGCTGGTAGAAGTCCTTGTCTCCGGAGACGATCACGGTGTGCAGGCCCTGGTCCGAGGCCTGCCGTGCAAGCGTGCCGATGACGTCGTCCGCCTCCCAGCCTTCGACCTCGATCACCGGCACGTGAAACGCCCCGACGACCTCCCGGCACCTGTCCATCGATGCGGCGAGTTCATCGGGCATCTTCTCGCGGGTCGCCTTGTAGTCCTCGTACAGCTCCGTCCTGTAGCTGTCACCCGCATCGAGTACCACTCCCACGTGGTCGGGCCGGTACTCGTCCAGAATCCGGACGAGAAAGCGGGACAGACCGAACGGAGCGGACGTATTCTCGCCCTTCGACGTGGTCAGAGGCCGACTGATCATTGCGAAGAACGCCCGATAGATGAGCGCGTGTCCGTCCAGCAGGTAGAGTGTGGGGATCTCGGGTCTTGG
Source organism: Gemmatimonadota bacterium (assembly GCA_016649455.1). GTDB lineage: Bacteria > Gemmatimonadota > Gemmatimonadetes > Palauibacterales > Palauibacteraceae > Carthagonibacter. Next base: position 1,653 of record JAENXO010000054.1, read on the forward strand.
CTCGTTCACAGTCGCGCGGCTCTCGTGGAAAGGGGGCGAAACAGAAGCGCCCCGGGTCGAATTCGCCGGGGCGCCATGTCGAGTAGCCTTCGCTGCTGGTTGATGAAGGGGCTCGTCAGGCCTTCACGACATTGGTCGCCCGGAGGCCCTTGTCTCCCTCCAGCAACTCGAACTCGACGTCCTGCCCCTCGGCAAGAGTCTTGTATCCGTCGGTCGTGATCGAGGAGTAGTGAACGAAGATATCCCGTCCGTCCTCGTCCTCGATGAATCCGTATCCCTTGGAGTCGTGGAACCACTTGACCCGGCCCTTGGACATGGACGTCCTCCTGGTGAGTGAAGCGACTGACGGCCGCCCGTGATTGAGCACGGCCTTCGCCATGCTACCGGTCGGCCGGTGGGTCGTCAACCGGATAGGTACCGAGTCCCCACAGGCGCCGGTAAATGTGCCTGTATGCCGTGATCGTCTTCACGTAGATCCGTGTTTCCTGGAACGGAATCCGCTCGACCATGAGCTCCGCGTCGGCCTCGAATTCGGGGAAGTCACGCCACCTAGCGTACCGGTGCGGTCCGGCGTTGTAGGATATCAACGCGGGCGCCAGCGACCCGGAGTTCCGATCCAGCAATTCGCGCAGGTACAGGGTCCCGAGCGCGAGATTTACCTCGGCCACCTCGAGCTGGGTCGCCTCGAATCCGGAAATCCCACTGCGCCGGGCCAGTTCGGCGCCCGTCCTGGGAAGCACCTGCATCAGGCCCACCGCGCCGGCGGGCGACGCGACTTCCCGGTCGAACTGCGATTCGCGACGGATGATCGCGGCCACGAGCGCCGGGTCCAGTCGGTGCCTGTCCGCAGCCGCGCCCAGCGCATCCGCGTAGATCAGCGGATACACGCCCTTCAGAAGGTCGTCAGACCACGCTCCCGAGCCGGAACGGCGCACGGCGTCCGCCAGCTCCGTTCCCTGCCAGGTCCACCCTCTCTCGTTGAGCAGTAGCGCCAGGCGCAGCCGCACGGCCGATGTCTCTCCGGTCCTGTCACGAGTGGAGAGCTCCCGGATGCCCCGATTTCTCCATCCCAGCTCACGCAGAGCGTCCATCCGGTCGAGCAGCGCGGTGTCATCCGGTCGAGCCGGCGCGAGAGGTGCCATGACGCGACGCGGTACCTCGTCCCAGGAATCGAGTCCGAGGGAGGCAGCCGCCAGAACCCCATAGTAGCCGAGCGGGTCATAGCCGATGGCTTCCCGGAACAGCACCCTGGCCGCCGCGCTGTCGCCCGCGGCTTCGCGGGAACGAGCGGACCAGTAGACGGCGGCGTGATACCAGTTTCCACCCGGAGATCGTCTGCGATACGTATCGAAGTGCTGGATCGCGTCTTCTGGCCGTTCCTCGAGCAGCGCGAGCATCCCGAGCCGGAACATCGCCGTGCCGGCGTATCCCGATCTCGGGTGACGTTCCACCGTCGTCTCGTAGGCGCTCGCCGCCCCGGCCAGGTCTCCTCGATCGTGCTTGATGTCCCCGATCAGGAATGCCGCATAGGCACCATCCGGGGCGCCGGAAACATCCGCTACCTGGCGCCACAGAGCCATCGCCTCAGCCTGACTTCCCTGCCGATACCACGCACGCCCGGCGAGGAACAGCGCTTCCGAGCGCAGCCGGTCGGAGTCCCCCGGTGGCCGACCCTCGGCACCTTCGAGCCACGGCGCGAGAACCCGCCTCACATCCGTGTATCGACTGCGGGCGAACCACGCCTCGGCGAGGGCCAGCCTGGCTGCCGCGCGTTCCGATTCCGGCGCCCGCTCCAGGGCCTCCTCCAGCAGTTTCACCGCCCGCGTCGAGCGACCGGCGGCCAGGTCGGACTCGGCGACGAGCCGCAGGGCCGACAGGGTGGTATCGAGGGCCAGGTACGTCTCTCCGACCGAGGCATCCGCCCGCCGAAGCTCCAACGACTGCCTCGCCGCACGCGTGGCGGCCGCCGTGTCACCGCTGGCCAGGAGTGCGGGAACGAGCCAACGGCCTGCGAGCAGGGCCGACCCGCGCGCCGAAAGCGAGTCGGCCAGCGCGAGTCCGCGCGCCGTGTCCCCGGACGCGAAGGCCGCACGGGCAACCTCGATCCGGACCGAGTCGCGAGGAATCGACTTCACCCCGGACAATTCGTCGGACACGGCGGACGCCCGGTCGGGCTCGCCGGCCCGGCCCAGCGACTGAAGAGCGGACAAACGGAACCAGGGCGAGATCCCGGGGGCCGTCTCCGCGGCCTCGAGCCAGGCGTCTGCCGCCTCGGAATCTCGACCGAGACGCTGCAGGGCGCGGGCGCGGCCGACCAGCGCCTGCACGTAGGGATCGACGTCCTCTCCCTCGCGGAGCCCCGGCAGGACCATGTCGAAGTGTTCGAGCGCCGCCGTGGCCTGGCCACCTTCCAGTTCGGCCCGGGCCTGGAGGAGCCGACCCTCACCGCCAGCCAGGCTGTCGAGCCAGGTCCGCTCGGCCAGCAGTCGGCGCACCGTACTCCACGAACGGACCCGGGCCTGGGCCCGTGCAGCCGCCAGCACTAACGGGGGCGGAGCCTGCTGCCCGGCCGCCGCCAGTTCCACGGCGAGAAGTCTGCTGGCGGCAAGCGGAAGTCCTGCCGCCAGAAGACTGTCGGCGCGCTCGAGACCAGGCCGGACAGGTGGGAAACCCTCGGTTTGAAGGAGCGCGGGACTCGTCCGGGGCGCCGGGCTTTCCGCCACAGGCGCGGGACTGTCCTGCGGAACAGGCGCGGCGACGAGCGAGCCCAGCGCACCCGCGGTGCCCTGAAACGACGCGAGAATCACGAGTGCTGTCCGTACCCGGCTCAACGGCCCGCCTCGACTGATGGGCTCGCAGCCGCCGTGTCTCGTTCCTGCCTCTGTATCGATCTCAATCGCCTCACCGCGTCTGCGAGTGCCGTCTGCGAGCGCCGGTCGAGGGAATATACCCCGGATCCGCCGGAATCCTGATAGATGAGCCTGACGTGGAAAGAGACAGATTCGTCATACAGCCACTCAATCTCAGGAAACTCGCCCGGTCTCTGTGGTCGTCGCGCGATCTCCTGATCAGGCGGTCCGAGTTGCACGAAAGCCCGTCCCCGGTCCGTCTTCCAGCCCGGAATTCCGGGCTCGGCATAACGGTCGTTCGCAATGGACATCCGATCAAAATAGAGACGGAGAAATTCGTTCGGAAGCGTGGACGGATCCGGATCCGTCTCGTCCCAGAACTGCTCCCACATCCGGGCCCGGTCCGCCGGTGCGGCCAGGAGCCACATCTCCAGAGTGTCCGGAGAGACTGCGTATTCGAGATGCTCCGCGGCGGAGGCGAAGTCCGGAAATGCCCATTCGTCATCCAGCGTGATCAGGAGCGCCGTCTGGCGCACAGTCTCATGGTCCGGCCGCCAGACTCGCAGACTGACCACGCCCGGCGGCACCCGGCGCTGCGGAAGCGGGCCGATCGCGGTCGCCGGGCCACCCTCCGTACTCCGGAGCTCCACCGTGTCTCTCCACAGCGGTACCCCCGAATCCGCCTCGGCCAGCACCTCGACGACCAGCTGTCCGGGTTCGCCCGATCCGTCTTCAACAACCAGGAGCAGCGGCTCCCGACCTGCGCTCACGGTTGCGCGTGGCGCGACCAGCATCGGAGGTGACTGCTCGAAGGCCGTGCGAGACACCGCGTGAAACACAGGCTGCGGCTCCGACAATCGACTTCCACCATCCCCTTCCGGAGGCCAGGAGACGGCAAAGGCCTGCTGTACTTCGCGGCGGGAGGTGAGCTCCCGTAGCACCACATCAACGTCGTAGCTGCCCGGGGGGAGAGTGACGAACTGCTGAAAGAACACGCGCTCCTCGCGACTCACGGTCTCCGGGAAGTCATCCACCCGTACGGTTTCACGCCGATTCCAGCTCACTACCGTGTCCGAGCCGGCGACGGCGCGCAGTCGCACCTGGTAATGGGCGGCGTACAGGTCTCCGTCTTTCGAGAATCTGAGAGCGGCGGGCGACATGGAGGCGGCGAACCCGAGCCACGCCGAGTCTGCGGGACCCTGTAGCAGAATCAAACGACCAACGACTGGAAATTCGATGGTTCCGGCGAGAAACCCACGGTCCCGGTACCCGTCGAGCGCCAGTGCGACATGCTGCACCCGAACGGTGGATGGACCCTCCACATCCGGATTTCCGCTTCCACAGCCGATCGCGATCAAGGCAAGGCACACGGATGCGCCGCCGGTCTTCCCCCAGGTCCATCCGTCTGACGCCATCGCGATCGCTCCGCTCCACCACGTCCCGTGTCGAATTCGAGTCGCCACCCTGCGACGCACACACTATACCCGATCCGGCCGAGGGAGATCGAATGTGAGGGCACGAACTCGAATCACGCCAGCGGGGTGCCCGTTCCTTGTGTCGGCGCTTGGCCGGACGTCACATGCGAAGCGGGGCGCCCGAAGGCGCCCCGCTCAACTGTTGCGAATTTCCCCCACCGCGAACGGCGAGGGGCAGGTGGGTCAGAAATCCGTCGAATACAAGAATCTGAGCATCGTGTAACGACCGAAATGCGGCACTCCCACGAAGCTCTGATAGTCATTGTCGAAAATGTTCGAGATGTCGAGCTGAACTCCGAAACCGTTGTTGCGGAACATGTACCCCACGTTCAGGTCGAACACCGTGTACGCCTCGACGCTGCCCGTGTAGACGCCCGACGCGACGGGGAAACCGTCGACGTACCGACCACGCACGGCACCGCTCAGACCTCCCTGCGGATCGCGGTAACCGGCCGTGGCGGATCCCTTCCACTTCGGAGCGTTCAGGGCCACTTCCCGCGTCTCAGGATCGCCCTCCTCGCCCGTGAGGAAGGAGTCCTTCTCGACCCACGAAATCGTTCCGCCGAACTCCCACCGATTGTTGAAGATGTAGGTGAGTGAAGCATCGGCGCCGAAGTAGCTGAAGTCGCCGAGATTCCTGTAGGTGAGCAGAACCGGGGCGGCGGTGGTTCCTCCAGCCGTCGTCGGCACGATCGCGCCGAATGGGACACTGCCGATCGTTGACGCCAGCTGCGCCGCGGTCGCGATCACTGTCGCCGAGTCCAGGCCCGGCACGATTCCCACCAGCGGCAGGAGTTCGGAGACCAGGTAATCGTTCGTCTGCTGCTCCGGCAGGAAGATATTCGGCGTGAACGGCTCCAGCGCCGACACAAAGTTATCCACGTCCGTATAGTACACGTTCGCGCCCAGCAGGAGATTGCTGTCGAGCAGCAGCCCCTTGTACCCGACCTCGAACGTCTGCCAGATCGTAGGTACGAGCGCCGGGACGTCAGGGATCTGTCTCAGATCCAGAATCGGGTTCTTGAACGTCGAGGAGTTGAGATCGAGCGTGGCCCCGATTACCGGAATGTCGGAAGCGCCGGGAGTATCAATCAGACCGAGGAGTGCCCCCGCCGCCGGATCGCTGGCCGAGACCAGGGCCACTGCTTCAGACCATACCTGTTCCGTCGTCGAAGGCAGGTAATCGCGGGCCGTCCCTCCGAGAAGCGGGGCGAACGGCGACATGTGCATCGGCACACCGTTCTGATCCCGGTCGAACTGGAACCCATTCTCGGTCACACCCTGTGCTCGGCCCTCGTAGAAGAACGGTCCACCGAGCGGAATCGGCTGAGCCGATATATCGAGGAACAGGTTGAGCGTGTTCGGGGTGGAAAACGCCCGGTTGTAACTGGCGCGGATGCTGCGCTCGGGCGTCGGGCTGAACACGATCGCCGCGCGGGGCGAGAACACGAGGTCCTCGAGCCGGGAGTTGTCGTCCAGGCGGGCAGCTGCGACGAAGTTCCACTTCTGGCTGAACCGCCCGTCGTACTGCACATAGCCGCCGAGCTCGGTCAGGTTGTCATCGTCCTCGTGCTGCCCGTTGATCGTTCCTTCGGATTTCGGATCGGTGTAAAGGAAGTCCAGTCCGTACGTCAGCCCGTGCTTAGGATTGAAGTCAAATCCGTGCTGCAGCTGGGCAACCGTCTGGTATGACTTGTCGATCAGCGGCCGGCCGGAACGCAAGAGGTAACTGTCGTCGTTGTCGTTGCCATTCCAGAACACCTGCCCGAACAGGCGCTTCCAGTTGAAGCGGCCCTGCACGTAGGAGTAGCCCCAGTCCTGTACCTGCCCGGCGCCGATGCCGGTGAGATCGACGCTGTTGATTGCCTGGGTGCGTCCGCCGGACAGAATGATTGATGACTCGTCCGACGGGCGAAAGTCGGTGCGTACGTCGAATCCCCAGCGCTTGAGATCGTAGTCACGACCGCCAGCGACGTTGTCGACCCTCGTCTTCAAATCGGCCGGGTTGTTGAGATCTCCCACGAAGTTGAGACAGAGGGGCTGGTCCACCGGGTTGTACCCGGCCGCGATACACGCGTCTGCGGCCTGGCCTGCTCCGACTTCGACCGGATCGTTGTACACGAAGTCCGTACCGCCGAAGTAGCTGCCGGAGACCTTGATACCGAACGTACGTGCATCGTTCGCCCATGCGAGACGTCCCTCGGCCTGCCCGGTCCACTCGGTTGATGAGAGAACGCCGTCGGACTCGGTCGCCCCCTGGTGACGGACACCCGGCGCGACCGACAGGTCGAGGCCGGGATCGTCGATCGGCGACTGAGTGAGGAAATGGATCACGCCGTTCGCGGCGTTCGGTCCGTACAGGGCGGAACCGGGACCGAGGACGACTTCGACCCTGTCCAGATCGAAGTTCGTCGTCGGATTGAAGTGCGAGATGTTTACGCGAAGTGACGGAACGCGCGAGATGCGGAAGTCGGTCAGATTCAGCGTAGCCCCTGAGAACACGTTGTTGAAGCCACGCACCACCACGTAATTGCTCTGCAGTCCCGTGGCCACGAAGTCGACGCCCGCCTGCTCCTTCACGTGGTCGACCGGCGTGACCGTGGGTCGCGCCTCGATCGCCGCGCGGGACACGACTTCGACGGCCGCCGGCGCGTCGAGCGCCTTCTCGATGCGCTTGGATGTCGTAACGGTGATCGGGTTCAGGTTGAAGCTGCGTTCAGCCAGGCCCGCGCTCACGGACGTCGTCTGTCCGGACAGGACCGTGACGCCCTCCTCCTGTACAAGCTCCCAGCCCGGGAGAGTGAACTGCACGGTGTACGTCCCGGTCGGAACGCCGGTGATCCGGAAGGCGCCGCTGGTGGTCGAAAACTCGCCAGCCACGACGCTCCCGTCGGCTCGCAGGACCTCGACCTCGACAGCTGACAGTCCGAGTCCCGTCATGTCGGTAACGGTGCCCGAGATCGCCCCTTCCTGTGCCTGGCCGGCTCGCGGCAACATAAGGAGGAGAAGAAGTGCGGGAAGGACGAGAAGCAACGATCGAACACGCCGTCTCACCATGGGACCGCCTCACTGCTGGGTAGGAATCGGATGCGCCACATCCACCTAGCCTCACCTGGTGGATCGACGCCACCACAAGTACGCAGTCGAACGCATTTTCGCGGGCTCGTCGCTGAATTGCAAGCCGGGTGGCGCTTCCACTGCAGTCAGCGGTCTCGTGATCGGCGGGTTGGGGATGCGAAACGGGCCCGGGGAGACACTCCCCGGGCCCGTATTTCGTCCGTCGTCGGCCGTTGGACGATTCAGGCCGGATTCGGCGTCGAATCAGTCCCGCGTCAGACGGTTCCCCGCTCGACCGCGTGCACGGCGTCGATCATCTTCTGCGCGCTTTCCTCCATGTCGATCACGATCCGGTCGACACGTGACACGAAGTAGTTGTGCGCGATGTTGATCGGAATCGCGATCGCCAGACCGGTGGCCGTCGTGATAAGGGCCACCTTGATTCCGCCTGCCACGAGCGTGGCCTCGACCTCACCCGCGATCTCGATCGCCTGGAACGCCTGGATCATCCCGATCACGGTCCCGAGGAAGCCGAGCAGCGGGGCGACGTTCGAAAGCGTGGCGAGCCACACCAGGCCGCGCTCGAGCTTCGAAACCTCGATCGTGCCGGCGTTCTCGATCGCCTGCGTGACTCGCGTCGTGCCTTCCTTGTACCTGCGAAGACCGGCGCTGAGGATGTTGCCCGCGGGCGACTTCGATTCCTCGCACAAGGAGAGGGCCTGGTCCAGTCGCTGCTGCGCGATCAGACCGTCCACTTCCTTGAACAGCTTCCGGTTGCTCGCAGACTTGAGCGCCAGATCGAAAAACTTCCAGACGATGATCAGGAGGCCAAGGGCGAGACAGATGCCAAGCGGCCACATCATGAAGCCGCCACTATCCCACAGGTCGCCCAGTCTGAGCTCCTGTCCCGACCCGAGCATAGGCGACTCCTGCACGAGCCAGAGCGCCGCACCAGTCAAGCTTGCCAAAGTGTCCTCCGACGTTTTGGTATCCGAATCCGGCGTCCCGCAAAAACACGGGCTCGCAAGCTATCCGACCACTTGAGCAGGTGTCAAGGGACTCCCGCACGTGGCCGAGGGATCGATGTGAGCAGCTCTCGCGTGTATGGATGCTGAGGGTCCGCGAACACGTTCTCGGTCGGGCCCTCCTCCACGATCCTGCCCTCGAACATCACGGCCGTACGGTCAGCAACGTGACGCACGACCGCCAG
>JAENXO010000308.1 GCA_016649455.1 Gemmatimonadota bacterium
ACCGAACGCCCAGGTCGTGGCGTTCGATATGGTGCAGGAAGTAACCACGGAGATCAGCGGAATCACGGAAAAGAGCCGACGCGTGATCGTGGATCCCGCCGAGTGGACAGCCCTGTGGGACGAGATCCAGACTCACGTGATTCCAAAGCCTCCAGTACCGTCGATCGACTTCGGAACCCGGATGGTCATCCTGGCGACGATGGGAGAGCGCACGTCTGGCGGCCATACGATCTCTGTGATCGAAGTTGCCGAAGACGAGGGGACGCTCTACGTCGTGGTCGAGGAAGCGACCCCCGGAGTGCAGTGCATGACTACGGACGTCGTGACGTCTCCGGCCGTGGCGGTCAGCGTGCCTCGCACCAGCGGGACGGTGCTGTTCGTCGATCGGGAGATTGCCTACCCCTGCGCGCCCATGTGAGTCAGGCCAGGAGGTAGCCTGCCGCCAGCTCCCGGTACGCCTCTACCTCCGCCTCGATCCACGCCTCGTTCTGCCCGAGTTCCTCGGCCATCAGGCGCGCCACGAGCGGCGCCGCTTCGATGCTGGCGCGTGCGTTCAGCAGCAGGGCGCGGGTGCGGCGAGCCAGCACGTCTTCCACGTGGCGGGCCATCTCGACTCGGGCCGCCCACACCACCTCGCATTGCTTGTAAGGCAGGGAGGGGTGTACGAACTCGCCCAGCTTCGGGCGCTGGTCGATCAGCTCCTTGAGTCCCGCGATGTCGGTTCCGTACACGGACTGCGGGTCCGACGGATCCAGCGCGTCGCTCCAGCCGTGCAGTCTGAGCTCTGACGTCCGGCTCGCATGTGGCTCGAGACCTCCTACCTGGGCGGCCTGGTTCACGCAGTCCTCTCCCATGCGGCGATATGTCGTCCACTTGCCGCCCGTGACTGTCACGAGACCGGAAGGAGAGACGAGCACCGTGTGGTCGCGAGACAGGGCCGCCGTGTTCTGCTCTCCGCCCTCGCTGACCAGCGGGCGCAGGCCGGCGAAGCAGCTCAGCACGTCGGACGGAGTCGGGTCCTTCGTCAGGTAGCGCACGGCGTGCGTGAGAAGAAAGTCGATCTCCTCCTCGAGCGGTCGGGGTTCGAGGCTGGCCTCGGGCACCGGAGTGTCCGTCGTTCCCACGATGACGCAGCCGTGCCAGGGAACGGCAAACAGGACTCGCCCGTCGTCGGTTTCCGGAACCATGATTGCGCTGTCGCCCGGCAGGAAAGACCTGTCGAGCACGATGTGCACGCCCTGGCTAGCCCTGACGAGCGGTGCCGCGCCCGGTTCGTCGAATTCGCGAATCCGGTCCGTGAACACACCGGTCGCGTTGACGATCACCCGACCGCGGAACTCGTGCTCGATTCCCGTCAGCGCATCCCGCGCTCTGACCCTCCGGGCCAGCCCGTCCTCGTGGTCGATTCCCACGACGCCGATGTGGTTGAGCGGGGTCGCTCCCAGGTCCGCGGCGGTCCGCGCCAGGGTGACGGCGAGCCGTGAGTCATCGAACTGCCCATCGAAGTAGATCACGCCTCCACGCAGGCCGTGCGGCTCGATAGTGGGAATATGTGCGCGCGTTTCTTCTGGTGAGAGGCGCTCGGACGGCGCGAGACCGAGCTTCCCGGCCATCAAGTCGTACACCTTGAGCCCGATTCCGTAGAACGGTCCTTCCCACCAGTCGTACAGCGGAACCACGAAACTCAGATGATGCACCAGGTGGGGGGCGTTCTGGATCAGCAGGCCACGCTCGTGCAGGGCCTCCAGCACGAGTGAGATGTTGCCCTGCTTGAGGTAGCGGACACCGCCATGGATCAGCTTGGTGCTGCGGCTCGACGTGCCCTGGGCGTAGTCCGCCTGTTCCAGCAGAAGCGTGTCGTACCCGCGGGAAGCCGCCTCGACCGCGACACCGAGGCCGGAGGCTCCTCCGCCGACGACGATCAGGTCATACTCGTGCCCGTCCGTCGCCCGTTCGAGCAGTCTCTCACGATTCATCAGAATTCAGGGGCTTTCTGGCTCCGGTGGCCGGAGGATGCGCCTGCCACCACTCCCGGGCCCGGTCCGACGACCACGGCGAATCGAACTCGATCGCGGCGAGAGCGTCCGCCAACGATTCCATGTCGAGGAATCTGTCCTCCGGCTGCTTGGCGAGACAGCGAAGGATCGCCTGGTCCAGCTCGGCAGGGATGTCCTGGCTTGTCTTCGTGGAAGGCGCCACGGGCGGAACGTTCATGTGCTTGGCGACCACGTCGTACGGACTCCCTCCCTCGAACGGGGTCTTTCCCGTAAGCATGAAGAAGGCCACGCACCCGAGGCTGTAGATGTCCGCGCTCCCTTCGACGGAGCTCTTGCCGCGCGCGAGCTCCGGCGCGATGTACAGAGGGGTTCCGAACACCTGTCCCGCCCGAGTGAGTTCCTGGTCTACCGGTCCGAGGTCCTTCGCGAGTCCGAAGTCGAGCACCTTGACGAAATCGTACATCCCACCGCGCTCGGTGAGGAAGATGTTCGAAGGTTTGATGTCACGGTGCAGGATTCCGGCCCGGTGCGCCTCTCCCAGCGAGCCGCACGCCTGGCGCAGGATGAAGCACGCCCGGTTGGGAGGTACCGGGCCGTCCCGATCCACCATGCGCTGCAGGTCGAGTCCCTCGAGGTACTCCATCGCGTAGTAGAAGGTATCGCTGTCGGCGGCGCGGCCGAAGTCGTAGACCGTAATCGTGTTCGGATGAGTGAGATTGGCGGACAGTTGGACCTCGCGCTCGAACCGGCCGAGCATTTCTTCACTGCGAGTCGGATCAGAGTTCATCACCTTGACCGCGGTCGGACGGCGGATAAGAGCGTGGTGCGCCACGTAGACCTGGCCCATGCCTCCCTTGCCGAGGTCACGGTCGATCACGTAGTTGCCCAGCTTCTGCGCCTTCCGCAGCTCAGTACGCACGCTGTACAGCACGTGCGTCACGATCACCGAAGCGCCGGCTACCAGCGCGGCTGCGATCGCGCCCTGCACGGCCCGGTCACGTGACGCTTCAGGGACCTGCATCCAGGACGCCGCGACTTCCGGAATGACCGACTGTGCGGCGAGGACGAATAGCGGATAGGCGATCGCGGCGGTTGCAGCGGCGATCGCCTGGTACTTGACCCTCCACGGGAGAACGGCGGCGACGAAGAGCACCAGGCCGTTCGTGCGGGTCGGAGCGGACCCGGCCAGGAAGACAGCATCCGACCAGGAACTCACCAGGATGTTCACGATGAGAACGGCGCAGACGAACGCCTCGATCCTCGACGTCGTGTCGGGCCACCGCAGCACAGCGAATCCGGCGAGCGCCAGCGACGCGGGCACGAACCACTCGAGCGGCCAGTACCACCGGGAGAAGTCGGACGTGACTACGGCGCCGGCATGCAGGACGAACGCGTCCAACAGCGCCAACAGCGTGAGCAGCCCGGCCAGCAGCAGGAACACGAGTGCCGCCCGGCGGCGCAGCGTGTCCGTCTGCTCCCCCTGCCAGGCGGTCGTGGCCGTATTGAGTTCGATCCGGGGAGCCGCGCTGCGGATCAGTTCGCTCATGGATTCCTCGCGATCAACTGCCGCCCAGGCCCGCGGCCCTGACATCGTCGGTCACGTAGTCTGCGTACTGCGCGAAATTATTGCGGAACCGCCCGGCCAGGTCCTGTGCCGCGCTATCGTACGCCTCCTTGTCAATCCACGTGTTGCGCGGATTGAGGACCTCATCCGGCACGCCGGGACAGCTTACGGGCACGTGGACGCCGAATACGGGGTCGGGTGTCGTCTCAACCTCGGCCAGCGTGCCGTCGAGCGCGGCTGTGACCATGGCACGGGTATGGCCGATCTTCATCCGATCGCCGACGCCGTACGGGCCGCCGCTCCACCCGGTGTTCACGAGCCAGCAATTCACTTCGTGCTTCGCGATCTTCCGGCCTAGCATCTCCGCGTACACAGACGGGTGCATCACCATGAACGGGGCCCCGAAG
>JAENXO010000118.1 GCA_016649455.1 Gemmatimonadota bacterium
GCCGAATGAAGGAATCGCGTCGCACCTTCCTCTCGGTTGTCGGTATCTATGCCGCCGGTTCGTGGGTGGTACTGCAGGTCATCGATGTACTGAATCAGAACGTCGGCCTCCCGCCGTGGGCCTTCTCCCTGGCGCTGACGTTTCTGCTGATCGGACTTCCCGTCATCGGCACAACCGCCTGGTTGCAGGGACGTGCGCAGAACGACGGGTCGGCAGGTGCTGAAGATCCGAGCGGCTCCCCGACCGGGCCACACAATCTGTTCACCTGGCGGAACGCGGCGCTCGCAGGTCTCGGGGCGATGGCCCTGTGGGGGATCTTCGCGACCGCCTGGATGGTGCGCGAACGGGGTGACGAGCCGGCCGGGCCGGACGCCGGGTCTGCATCGGCCATTCCCGAAGGACCGACAGGCTTTCTCACGATCCGGACGAGGCCGGTGGGTGCTGCCGTGGAAAGCCGGAGAGTCGAATCGGTAGAGGGCCAGGTCATGGGCGCGCCCATAGCACACGGCCTGACCCCCGTGGAGGGAATCGAAATTCAAGCAGGGGAACACGTCATTTACCTGAGCATGGACGATTTCAGTTCGATCACGCTCCTGGCGGAGGTCGTGGAAGGTGAGACCAGGTCCATCGAGGCAGATCTCCTGCCTGACTCCCCGCTCGGTGCGGGGATGGTCGTCGTCCCGGCAGGCCCCGCTCCCGGGGGTGCCGGCGGGACACCGGTCGAAGCGTTCCTGATCGACCGCCACGAGGTCACGAATCGTGAGTTCGCCGACTTCATGGCCGATGACGGGTATGGCACGGCGAACTTGTGGCCGGATTCGATGACCGTAGACGGCTCGACGTCCGGGCGCGAAGGCGCTGTATCCCGTCTCACCGATCGCACCGGAGCCGTGGGCCCGAGAACCTGGTCGGGCTCGGTGTTTCCCGCCGGGGCCGCCGACCATCCGGTAAACGGCGTATCCTGGTATGAGGCGAACGCCTACTGCCAGTGGAAAGGGAAGAAGCTCCCATCAGTTACGCAGTGGTGGCGCGCTGCTCTTGGCGAAGGCGATCACCCGTATCCGTGGGGTGACGACTCGGAGACACTGCGACACCGGGCAAACTTCGAGGCCGTGGGGACGATGGAAGCGGAATCGCTCCCTCTGGGGCTGAGCCAGTTCGGCGCGTTCGAGATCGCCGGCAATGTCAGGGAGTGGCTCCGCGCCGAGGACGCCGCCCCCGGAATGGCCCCCAGCATTGGTGGCTCCTGGCAGGATCCGGAGTACACGTTTTCGGTAGAATGGCGGGAGGCCCTGCCACTGGGTCTGGCGAACGAAATGACAGGATTCCGATGCGTACGACACATCGAGTAACGACACTCATCACGCTTCTGGGGGGGCTATTCGTCTGCGCGGCTGGCCCGGTCCAGGCGCAGCAGTGGGCATCGGACGCCTGGCTCGACCAGCCGGTCGACCAGTCCACCTTCGATACGTACCTCGAATTCTTCACGTATGACACTGAGCTTCCATTCGATCTCGAGACCCTGTCCGTCACGAATGAAGAGGGGATTCGCGTCGAGCATATCACGTTCACCAGCACTCCCGGCGAGGTCGTGTTCGCGGACTACTACACGGCGACCAGCGCGAGGCAGGGCAGACCACATCTGGTTCTGGTGCACGGCGGAATCCGCCCGGGTAAGGCGTCGATGCGGCCGATCGCGGAATTCCTCGTGCGGCGGGGCTTCGGCGTCATTTCGATCGACATGCCCGAGTTCGGCGAACGGGACACGGGATTGCTCAGGTCATTCAGCGAGGCGGACAAGCACGAAAGCCTGTACAACCGCGAGTCCACCTACCTGCAGTGGGTCGTTCAGCTCGTGAAGGACGTGGGCCGGACGGTCGATCTGCTCCAGTCGCACTACGCTGCCGATCCGGAGAGCATCGGTTACGTCGGTTTCAGCCGGGGAGGCCAGGCAGGATCCATCGTGGCGGGAGCGGATGACCGCCTTCGAGCAGTCGCTCTCATGTACGGGGGGCACTTCGACCGGAGCGAGACCGGCCATCTCGCGGCTGCCTGTCCGGCCAACTACATCGGGCGCATCGCTCCCCGACCCCTGTGGCTCCTGAACGGTACATTCGATGGAGACTACGACCGGGAGCGCTCGGTCGAACCGCTGTACCGACATGCGGGCCAGCCCACCGAGATGCGCTGGGTCGAGACGGGTCATCAGCTACCCGGGCAGGATGACCTGGAGGTGCTCGCCGACTGGCTGGTCTCGACGCTCCAGTAAGCCCGGTCCCAGCCGCGACCCGGGCAGGCAGACCGGCAGTCTCAGATCGTGCAGGTCATGTCCGTCGCGCAGCACTGCGGCGACTTGACCATGCCGTGACCTTCCGGGCACTTCGCGACCGCGACCGTGCCGCCATCGTCCTTGGTCAGGGTCTCGTGCACCAGCTGTTTGCCACAGGTTCCGCAGGTCATCGTGCCGATGCTCATTCCGCAAACGTCGCACTTGTAGAACGCCATTTGAGACTCCGGGTTTTCGGGTTCTTGGCTTGTCCGGCATTGCTCAGTTCAGCCTAGTGGATTGGTCCCGGTCGGGCCAGATCTCCGAGAGTCGGTTACAGATTCTCACCACCTCGCCGCCCTCGAAGTCAGCCTGCGGGGAGTGAAGTGCGCCAGCCGGGGGAAGTGTGAGCCTGGGTCCGGAGACGCCTCGCTTCGCCGGATCCAGTACCGATAAGCGGCAAACAGAAACACCCAGATACCGATCGTCGGTATCGACCAGTACTCGACCGTGTCGTTCAGCTCTCGGCCGAGGAACGCCTCGGTGCTCAGGGAATACATGAGCAGGAAGATCACCAGCCAGATGGCATACGGCCAACGCCTGTCTGCCGCCCAGCCTTGCATCGTCAACAGGACGAGTGGGGCGTAGAAGAAGCCCATGCTGGGGATCCAGGAATAAGGCAGGAACTGGGCGGTGAACGCGAGGAAGAATGAATACAGCACGATCCACTCCGTGCTGAGGCGCAGCCTGAACTTCCACCAGACCGCAGTTGCCGCAGCGACGACGAAGAACTGCCCGGCCCGCATGGCGAGATGAGGGTCAGCTCCGAAGTGCGACGCGACCCGAAACAGCGCCGACGGAAGGGATTGATACTGCACCCGCCCCGGGTCGTTCTCCGGCCCGTACTCAGACAGCACGGTCAGGAACTCCCGGTGGAGCTCCCAGTTCGCGTCCCACCCGAAATACAGTGCGGGGACGAGAACGGACAGCAGCAGGAATGCTGACGCGTATCCCAGAAACCGCCAGTCCCGCCGCAGGATCGCCAACCCCAGCAGGAAGAGGGGGAATATCTTGATATTGATCGCGAGGCTGAGCCAGAATGCAGAGAGTGCCCTGTGGTTGAACAGGTACGAGTAGCCCGACAGAAGACAGAGGTAGAAGATCGGGAGCGACAGGTTGCCCTGCTGGAACTGACCGAAGACGGTGTTAAGGAAAGCCAGGTAGAAGGTGAGCCAGAATGCGACCCCCATTGACGTACGGCCCAGTCGGTAGCGCGTCCAACGCTTGAGCAGGACGAGGGTGGCGCCGAGGAGGACGAACTCCACGAGGGCGTACCCCACCCTGGCTGCATTCATCGACATGAAGGAGAACGGCACTCCGAGCACGGCGAACAGGGGCGAGTAGTAGTAGCCGCCCGCGAGCGTCCGCTCGGGTGTGTAGATGCCCTCCAATTGCCGGAGAGCCGTCTTCGTCCACGCCTCGTGGTAGACCCCCACGTCGATCGGCCAATCCATCGCCTGGAACACACAGACGATGGCAGCGACCAGGCCCAGGCCCATCATCACGCGAGGTGTGAATCGGAGCCAGTATTCCATCCCCTTACGCAGCATCCGCGGGCCGTCGATTGCGGCCCTGACCTTCGAGCCTTCCCGATCGGTCCAGGAGATCGGGAGCTCGAGCATCGTCAGTTGCAGCTGCTCTGCCCGCCCGATCATCTCCAGGTCGAACGACCAGCCGCGTTCCTCCAGCCGTTGCACGACGGATCGCGAGAACTCCTCGTGCCAGGCTTTGAAGCCGCACTGCGTGTCGGTAAAGGCGGAGCGGTGGAAGTGTGCCATGAAGAAGCTGAACAGCCGGCCCGCCACGCGCCGCGCCCAGGGCTGCGGTCGCACCAGGCTGGACCAGGGTGTATGGCGGCTGCCGATGACGAGATCGGCCCCGTAGTCCTGGAACAGACGCGGGATCTCCTCGAGGGCCGAGAGCGGAGTCGCGAGGTCGCAGTCCGTGAATACCCGGATTCGTGCGCGTGCGACTGCGTCGCCGGCGAGGACTGCCGCGCCTTTGCCCTGGTTAGTTGGCAGGCTTACAACTCGCGCGTCCGGGTCTTCAGCCGCGTGTGCCTCGAGCAGGGCGAGCGTCGCGTCGGACGATCCATCGTCCACGAAAATCCACTCCAGGTCGCCGGAACTGAAAACCGTCGTCCTGGTTGTGAATTCGTGAATGCTCGCGAGGGTGTCGTTGAGGCGGTCCGCTTCGTTGAAGCACGGGATGATGACTGACAGGCCTGAGGCAAGCGTCACGCGAACGCTCCGGAACGGTTGTTAGCCCAGAATATCAAGGGTCTCCACGAGGGTACTTCGAGACGCTACGATCGTCCACCCCACACCCTGACCACCGCCTCCCGGGAACCGTTCGACGACCAACCCGGTTCGCAGATCGGACATGCGGTGATCGCCGGCATGATCGGAACCGCCGTGATGACGATCGTGGGACTGTGGGTGGCCCCGCTGATGGGCATGCCCGCCATGAACCCGGCTCAAATGCTGGCGGGCGCGATGGGCGGAAGCCTGGTCCTCGGCTGGATCGCGCACTTCATGATCGGGACGATCCTCGCGGTGTGCTACGCCGTGGCGGCTCCGTTCCTGCCGGGTGCGCCGGCCCTGCGTGGAGCGCTGTACGGGATCGCCCCGTTCCTCATGGCTCAGATCATCGTCATGCCGATGATGGGAATGCCGCTGTTCTCGGGCTCCGCAGTGATGGCGATGGGCAGCCTGGTGGGACACCTGGTGTATGGAGCGGTGATCGGGTCGGTCTATGGTCCGGTCGAGTCCCGGGCTACGACACCCGTCGCGGCCACGGCAGTCTGAACTGAGCCAAAGACAAGCGTCAAATCAGATCAGCTCGATCCTCGCCCGGTGCCCACGGGTCCGGGCGAGGCGGGCATCCTCAATGCCTATTGCAGTCGGCAATCGTCGCAGTACTGTGATTCCAGCAAATCGACGCTTCCCGAACGTCACCCTCGAGGCCCCGATGACCAGATACTCCGCCCCCACACTGACCCTGCTGCTGCTCCTCTCTGCAACGGAAGCCAGGTCCCAGACATCCGACATTTTCGTCCCGAACGAAGTCCGTTCGGCGTACGAGAACGGCACTCGGAGCGAAGATGGGAACCCCGGCCCGAACTACTGGCAGAACGGCGCCGATTACGAGATGCACATCCGGTTCGATCCGGTGAGCGGCGAGCTTATCGGGAGCGAGACGATCACCTACCGCAACGAGAGTCCGGATTCGCTCCGCAGCCTCGTGCTCAAGCTGATGCCGAACCTGTTCAAGCGGGGTAGCGCGAGGGACGGGGCCATCGCACCCGAGGATGCAGGCGCGGGGGTCACGCTGACCGCGGTCACGTTGAACGGCGAATCGTTGAACCCGGCCCCCGGCGGGGACCGGGTGAATCACTTCATGAACGGAAACATCGTTGCGATCCGGGGCCCCGTGGCGCCAGGGTCCACGACGACCCTGTCGATCGACTGGCACCAGATGGTCAACCGCGGCTCGCACGGCCGGTCGGGCGGGGTGGATTCGACCAGCTGGTTCAACGCCTATTTCTTCCCCCGCATTGCGGTGCGTGACGACATCGACGGGTGGGATTCCTCGCCACACCTGGGCACGGCTGAGTTCTACAACGACTTCGGCGATTTCGACGTCACGATCGAGGTGCCACAGGACTACGTGGTATGGGCCACGGGCCTGCTCCAGAACCCGGAGGAAGTACTGGTTTCAGAAATCGCGTCACGCTACAGGGCGGCGCTCGAATCCGACGGAATGGTTCACATCGTGGACCCGGCGGCGCTCGAGGCAGGCGGGATTACGGCGGTGGCCCCCGGTGGCACGAACAGCTGGCGGTTCCGGGCCGAGTATGTACCCGACTTCGCGTTCGCCGTGAGCGACCACTACCTGTGGGACGCGAGCAGCCTGGTGGTGGACCCGGCGACAGGACGCCGGGTGCTGATCGATGCGGCCTACAACCCTGAATCGGCCGACTTCTACGAAGTGGCCGAAGTGGCGCGCAACTCGATCGACTACATGTCCCGTGAATTCCCGGGCGTGCCGTTCCCGTACCCCCAGGAGACCGTGTTCAACGGGCTGTCCGAGATGGAGTTCCCGATGATGGTCAACGACGTGAGCGTCGAGGACCGCCAGTACATGATCTCTCTCACCTCGCACGAGATCTTCCACACCTACTTCCCGTTCTGGATGGGAATCAACGAGATCAAGTACGCCTGGATGGATGAGGGGTGGGCGACGTTCGGGGACTACTTCATCACCAACCGGCTGTATACCGAGGAGCCGCTCCGACTGTTCGGAATGGACATGTTCGAAGCAGAGGCGGGAGGGTGGAACGACCTGCCGATCATGGCGGGGTCCGGCCAGGGGAAGAGCCCGGCCTACTTCTTCGCGTCCTATCCGAAACCCGCGTTCTTTTATCTGATGCTGCGGGACATGTGGGGCGAGGACCGGTTCCGCGAGGTGATCCAGGAGTTCTTGCGACGCTGGAACGGGAAGCACCCGACTCCGTGGGACTTCTTCAACACGCTGGAGGACGAGACCGGCGACAGCCTCGGATGGCTGATCCGGCCGTGGTTCTTCGATTACGGCACGGCTGACCTGGTGCTCGGGGATGTCTTCCGGGAAGGGGACACCTGGCGGATCGAGGTCGTGCGGGTCGGGGCCAATCCGGTGCCGATCGACATCGCTGTCACGTGGGCCGACGACAGGGAGACCGAGCTGCACGAGCCCGTCTCGGTGTGGCGTGAGGGTGCCGGAAGCCACGTGATCGAGGTGCCGGCGCATGGAGAGATCCGCCAGGTCGTGCTCGGCAACGACATCACCCCGGACGCGAATCCGGCGGACAACAGATATCCGCCGGAGGTGCCCTGAAGTTCTGTGGATTGAGTCCCTGTGACCGGGAGCTTCCGGCAACCTCTACTGTCTGAACGAGAGCTTGAACTCCCAGTCCACGCCCGAGCCGTTGGACCCGTTGGACAACCGGAACCGCGGCCCCGTGCTGAACCGGACGGCATTCAATGGCCCGAGAAGGGACTTGTTCGTTTTCATCCACAGCAGCAGCGACGGGCCCGCGGAAACTGTGAAGTGACTGCCCGTGATTTCATCGTTGGGGAGCCAGGCGACGGTCGAATAAAACGTGACGCGCTGGAAGTAGCTGTTGAAGTAGGACAGGTTCAGAGAAAACGTGGCCTTGTCGAGGTCGTCCGATCCCACGATGCCGGCCTGCAGATCCAGAAATCCCCGGGTCGCGAACGGTAGCTCGACCCACGGGATCACCATCCCGA
>JAENXO010000004.1 GCA_016649455.1 Gemmatimonadota bacterium
AGACCCGCCAGGTGAGCCGGCGCCAGGGCGCCGATGAAGATCGTGGCGATCAGGATCTGGGTCGGCCAGCGCCCGTTGCACAGCGAGAAGTTGTTGGTGATGATCGCGATCAATCGCTCGCGGGGGCTGTCGATCACCCGCGTCGCGACCACGCCCGCCGCGTTGCACCCGAAGCCCATGCACATGGTCAGCGCCTGTTTTCCGTGCGCTCCCGCCCTGCGAAACAGGCTGTCGAGGTTGAATGCGACGCGCGGCAGATAGCCGAAGTCTTCAAGCAGCGTGAACAGGGGGAAGAAGATCGCCATGGGCGGCAGCATCACGGCGATCACCCAGGCCGTGGCCAGGTAGATGCCGTCGAACAGCAGGCCGTTCAGCCACCCGGGAAGCCCGATCGTCGCCCCGAAGCCACTCAGAATCGGGTGCAGGGTGTCGATCAGCAGCACACCCAGCATGCGCGACGGAACGTTGGCCCCGGCGATCGTGATCCAGAACACGGCGGCCAGCATGAAGAGCATGAGCGGGAAGCCCAGCCAGCGGTTCGTGAAGATCGTGTCGAGCGTCCGGTCGAGATCGAACTTCGCCTTCCGAAGACCGGTCGCGGAAGAGCTTTCCGCGATCTCGTGCGCGGCCTCGAAGAAGCGCCGGGTCAGGGCGTCGTGATAATCCGGGCTGAGCTGCCAGCGTAGCTGTTCGGTTCTCCGGAGAATCGCCTCCCCGGGGGCTTCCAGCTCGACGTGGCCCTCGGCCAGGGCGAGGGAGCCGTCGGTCGCATGGCTGACGCTCTTCAACTCCGGTCTCGACCCTCCGCGCCCGGTGGACAGGCCAGCGGCGGCTGCCGCCTGATCGGTTGCCAGGAGACCGATCTCACCTGTGAGTACCGCCTCCTCGACGCGCGCGTCCTTGTTCAGCAGGCGAAGGGCGACCCAGCGGGAATTCGGCAATTCGGGATATGTCTCCTCGATGAGTGGGACCACACCGTCTACGGCCGATTCCAGCTCTGTCGGATAGTCCGCGATCCGATACGGCTGCGTGACCGTCTCGCCGTTCGCCACCCGGTAGATCGCCTCACGGAGTTCCGGAATCCCCTCGCCGCTGCGGGCCACCGTGGGCACCACCGGGACTCCGAGCTCCGCCGCCAGCTTCCGCTCGTCGACCGCGATGCCGTGCCGCCTCGCCTCGTCGACCAGGTTCAGGTCGACGACCACCCGATCGGTGATCTCGAGGATCTGCAGAACCAGGTTGAGGTTTCGCTCCAGTCTCGTGGCATCCACGACGACGACCGTGACATCGGGCTGTCCGAACAGGATGAAGTCGCGCGCCACCTCCTCGTCCGGGCTTCCGGCCTGGAGGGAATACGTGCCGGGCAGATCGACCAGCTTGTAGCGGTAGTCTCCGTGCTGATAGCCGCCGTCCGCCCGGGCCACGGTCTTGCCGGGCCAGTTCCCGGTATGCTGCCTGAGCCCGGTGAGCGAATTGAATATCGTGCTCTTTCCGGTGTTGGGATTTCCGGCCAAGGCAACGAGGTAGTCGAACCGACCGGGGCTGATTCCGAGCTGAACCAGCACTTCATCCCGGTTCGCCGCGCAACCGTGACACGGCGCGGCAGGTGCGACGGCCATTACGCCCCGGCTCCTTCGAGGTGGCTCGCCAGGGCTTCGTCAGCCTCCGGCTCCGACACCAGCTGGATCAGCGCGGCCTGGTCCCGTCGCAATGCGATGAGCGCGCCGCGAATCAGGTACGCGACCGGGTCACCCGCGGCGCTCGCGAATTCCGCCTGGATTTCTGTCCCCGGGACGACCCCGAGATCGAGGAGCCGTCGGCGCTGCGGACCCTGGAGGACCGGCGAGATTCTCAGCACCTGCCCGGTTTCGCCCGGCTCGAGGTCGGCGAGCGAGTGCGTCGGAAGCTGGACCTCTTCTCCCGCCGGGACGACGGTGATGCGACTGGCTACCGCCGGAGACAGGCGATGCACCCGGCCTCCCGCCTCGAACTGGACCTCGTCCAGCGACGTGTCCAGCAATCTCAGCCGCATTCCGGGACCAAGCCCGGCCGCGACGATCTCGTTGAACAACTCGGGTGGCTCGTCCTCCACGTGGACGATGCGAGCAATCTCGCCCTCGTCGAGCGTCGCCAGCGGCTGGCCTTCCATCGGCGGGATCCCGCCGGCCGCCGTGGGAATCGGATCGCCGTGCGGGTCGTACAGCGGGTGGCCGAGACGGGACGCCAACCCCTCTGCCTCGTCGCGGGACAGCGTGTGCTCGAGCCGATCCGCCTCGGCATGCCATTCGACCGGTGCGACTCCCGTCCTGTCCGCCATGTAGCGTTCCAGGAGCCGGTGCGCCCGAAGGACGCGCAAGGCGTACTGCTGGCCCTCCTTCGTGAGGACTGGCTCGAGACCTTCGAACCGCAGGAATCCGAGTTCTTCACCCCGCGCCAGCGTACGGACTGCGTGGCCGACCGAAGTCTCCAGGAAACCGGCGAGGCTCTCCTCGGTCGCACGACGCCCGGCGTACTCACAGTTGTACAGATGCTTGAGCGTGTCCTCGATCAGGACCCGCTCTTCGAGCCGTCGGTAGCGGGACAGGCGCGCAATGAGGCCGGTGCGTGGCCAGAATATGAGCACCAGCGCGACGGACGACGCCAGGAAGATCAGCAGAGAAAGAGCCGGGTTCATTCGCTCAGGTCATCCGTGTTTGTCGGTCAGGTGCGGCGTCGCAGGCTATTTTTAGTCTATGCTAAAAATAGCCGGTAGGGGAAGATGTGCAAGGACCTGAAGGGAAGATTCTCAGTCGGAGGTCGCCTCGCCGCGTCGGTTCAGTAGCGACGGTCCTCCAGCGAGAAGGACGCGGCCTTCTCCGCCGCCGTCATATACTGGGTTCGCAGGGCCCACTCACCGGACTCCTGGGCGATCCAGATCATGACGGTTCGCCATGTACCGCTCAACTGTTCCATCACCGGATCACCGACAGCCGAGTTCACGTACAGCTCGCACGACCGCGCTTCCGAGTACGGCTTGGGGCAGGGTCTGGCAGGGTTGAGGCTGTAGCGCGAGTTCACCTCTTGCACCATCCGCCGGCGGGCCTCGTCCGCGATCGGCTCCCGGGCGAACAGGCCGACGTATGTGCCGCTGAGCAACCGGTCGGCTCGGACTCCAAAGATCATGTTCCAGCCGCGGATCGGTATCGGACCAGCGAAATCCTGCGCGTAGTATCTCAGAGAGGTGTACGTGCCGTCCTCCGCCACCCGCGACGGCCTGCCCCACGCCTCCTGGATATCCGCCCGGCTCGCTCCCCAGGGAACGGACGCGAATCCGACGATCGCCTGTGCCCTGAGCTGAGGGGCCGGGAGGGACACGAGTAACAGCAGCAGGACTGGCCACACTCTACGCATTCTGACTTGCCCGTTTGAGGTTTCACTCGAACGCGAACCGGGTCGACACGAATCTGGAGTTTGTGGAGCCAATCCGAATGTGCGACCCGGTTGACGCTCCTACAAGCCACCACGACTACGGTCCGGATCTCGCAAAGACCGGTCCGAATGGCTGAACAGCACGCTCGGACCAGTCGTAACCTCCTAATTGTCAACAACATCCGACGATCACACGGAACGGCGAGGCCGAGCGGGGACCAGGGATGTGTTCACCTCCCGCAACACTGGGGATTCGGCCCAAACTTGCCTGACCCCGGGGGACATGCCCTATGTTCATGCTGGCCAAGGATAAGCGGACGAGGCTGAATGAATACAATTCGACACCCGCTCTTCTTCCTGTCGGACGGCGCCGTCTGGCGTGGGGCGCTGTTTCTGTCGGAAGCGAGCGGTCGAGTCAGGACGTCTTTCGTGAGCGGCGACTTCCGGGACGAGCTCGGGCGACGCGTACTCTCAGAATTGCGCGACGGATTTCCGGTTCTGATGGGCACGGAGCCGGACCATGGTCGCAACGCGGGCGGAGGCTGAATCCGCCGCTGGATCAGGGGCCCAAGTACCTGTCCAGGAACTCGAGCCGATTTTCGATCTCCAGGATCTGATCCACGCGCCGAGCGTAGTTCTCACTGCTGCTGGACGGATTCCATGACCTGGGGCGGGGAAGCCCCGCTGCCATCATCGCGCCCTCCCTCAACGTGAGTTGCGCCGCCGGCTTACCGAAATAGTGCTGCGCGGCGGCCTCCGCACCGTAGATCCCCGGCCCGAACTCGACGACGTTCAGATACAACTCCAGGATCCGTTTCTTGCTGAGCGACTTCTCCAGCTGCCTGGTCAGGGTCGCTTCGCGCAGCTTCCGGGTCAGGCTCCGGCTGGGTGAGAGCCACAGGTTCTTGACCAGTTGCTGCGACATCGTGGACGCGCCGCGAGGCGCCTCCCGTTCTCGGATCGCCTTTCGAATCGATTCACCCAGTTCGTGGGACGAAAACCCGTCGTGGAAGAAGAATTCGGTGTCCTCGCTCGAGATTACGGCCCGGGCGAGATTCGGCGAGATCCGGTCGTACGGTACCGGGGACCACGCCACAGCGTCGCTCTCTCCCGCCTCGCGCCGCGCCTCGCGGTATCGGTTGATGAACGCCGTCGACTCGGGGTTCGTGGTCTGAAGCGACGAAACGTCCGGCCAGGTGATCCAGGTCCATGCGAGCCAAGCAACGAGGACCAGGGCAGCCGCCGCTGCCGCGAGGAAGATGCGCCGGTCCAGTCTCGACACCCATTCGAACTTCGACGAGATGTTCATCCCGGCCAGAGGAACAGGATGCCCACTCCGGCCACCAGTGCGGTGGAGAAGGCGATTCCGATCCGCCGTCGAAGCCTCGGATGGCCCAGGGCGGCAATGATCCCGCCCTTGAACACGAGGTTCGCCAGGGCCCCGACCAGGATCAGGCGCCAGCCCGTGTTCGGGGGAAGTTCGTCGGCGCGCATCAGCTCCGAGGTCGATAGCGTGATCGCGTCCATGTCTGTGAGACCGGATATCGCGGCCACGGCGTACAGTCCCTGGTCTCCCCAGTGCTGCTTGGCGAACGCGACCCCCAGCAGCACCGCCGCGTACAGGAGCCCGAACATCACGGCGGCGCGGAGATCAGACGGTGGCTCCTCGTCCTTCAGCTCCAGCTCCTGGGAACCGATTCCGGACAGATACAGGGCCCCGCACACCAGGATCATGACTCCCATCATCGCCACGATCGGACCTGCCGTGGCACCGAGGATCGACGGGGCCACGACGGCGATTTCGACCAGCACACGGGCGAACACCACCGTGGATGCCAGGGCCACGATCAGCGCTGCCGCCGGACTGCGCCCTGGGTGCTCTCTGGTTCGTCGCGAGTAACTGATCGTGGTCGCGGTGCTCGAGATCAGACCACCGAGAATGCCCGCCGCCAACGTTCCGAGCTTCGCCCCGAACAGTCTGAACGCTACATATCCGGCCAGGCTGATGCCCACGATCAGCACGACCATGAGCCAGATCCGGAACGGATTCAGGATCCCATAAGGGCCGTAGCCGTGGTTCGGCAGCACCGGCAGGATGACGAGCGTGATGAGGATGAACCGCATCAGCGAATCGAATTCCTCCGGTTCGATGCGCCCTGCGAACGAGTGCAGCTTCGCTTTCCAGTGCAGCAGCAGGGCAACGCCGGCTCCTGCCACGATCGCCTCAAGCACGAGCCCCGCCGTCAGCGCCACGCCGATCATGAACATGACGAGACCGGCCACCTCGGTGGTCATGCCCGGGTCCAGCTCCGTGGACCGGATCTGGACCGCGTTGGCCACGACGGCGAGAGCCGCCAGGCCGAGAAGGCCCGCGGCCACGACCCAACCACCAAAACTCTGAGCCGCGACGCCGCACAGCACGCCCAGCGATGTGATCAGGGGAAACGTCCGAATGCCGGCGATGCGGCTCGCGGAGCGCTCGCGCTGCAGACCGACGAGCAGGCCGAGCCCGACCGCGATTCCGAGCTGGTGCAGGACCGGGAGGTCCATTACCCCAGGATGGACTTGAGACCCACGATGACTGCTGCGCCGATCAGGACGGCGGCCAGGATCCAGGGGAAGCCCCCGGACACCAGGGCCACGACAAGCGCGACTCCGAGGACTACCGGACCGAGAATCTGAACAAAGCGTGACACCGGGAACCTCCTCGCCTGTTGTCGAGAGCCGTTGGGTCAGACCCCGACAATCTACACGCTCGAGGGGCCACCGGAACGGTAGCCCCTTCCCCCCGTGAGCGTGTCGGGCCCGGTCTCAGTCGGCCATCCAGATCTTCACATTCCCGTCGGTAAGCTCCGCCCGCCCGCCGCCGGCGCAGTTGGATACGGCCGGAAAGTCCCCTCCGGGCCGTTCCGGGTTGGAGGTCGTGGAGTCGTACAGGGGCGTTTCTTCTTCATCGTAGATCACGATTCGGATGGTGTCGAAGGCCCCACCGCCGATCTTCCCGGCGTCGGCAGCGAGCACTCGAAGGAGATAACCAGGTTCGCCATCCAGGGTGCCTTCGATGACCGTGTTCGAACGGGAGATGCACTCGGCCGGATTATCCGAGGGCGCGAAACCGAGTCCCCTGATCCGGGTCGAGACGAATGTCTTGCCGACGAATTCCGGAATTGACACCGAGTGAAACTTCGCCTGCCAGCGACCGCGAACCTCTCCGTCGGTACTGATGTCCGTGTGCCCGACGATCGAGATCTTCCACTCGCCCTCGCGAAGCTGACCGCCGACCACCATTCGGCCGGCGGAATGGCCCGCGTAGGCCTTGTCGAACGAGGCCGCTTCGCCCGGCGCGGAAGGGGATTCGTTACAGCCAGAAACCGACAGGAGAGCGAGGGTCGTAAGGGTGAGGCCGAGCCAGCGCATACACCACCTCCACGTAATCTAGCGCAGCTTCGCCGGGGGGCGAAGCGAGAAAACGCACGCGCCGGAGGAGGGGCGACGCAGCTGGAAACAACACCGCATAATCTAACCATGAACAATGGATGCCGCGACAACAGAGGGGTTCGATCTTTTCGACCTCTGGGGGGTATGGACATCACCCCTCGTGCAGGACATACCCCCCGGCGGAGACCGTCGCGCCGCAGACCCCCCCCTGCGAGACGATGTACGAGCGCGACGCCCTGCAACCATGAGAGGACGTCGCGCGCAGCGGGAGGCGGGTTGCCTCCCCCTGGAGGTGAGTATGATGTACGCCTCGGTCGACACGGCGCTCTACTTCGTCGGCACCCTCGTTATCGCGGTCGCGTTCGTCGCGATCGTGGTCCTGTTCGCCGACTGCGCCTGGTGCGCGTGGCGGGATCGGTGGCACGCGAAACACCACCACTGATCCACCGGGTCCTGCGTCCGGCTATGGCCGGACGTTCAGATTGGTCCGGAACGCGTTGTCCGGGTCGTACTTCGCCTTGATCTCCTGGAGTCGGGGGTAGCTGGATCCGTACGCCGCCTGAACACGAGCGGCATCCGCGGCTTCGCTGACGAAGTTCATGTACACGCCGCCGGTGGAATACGGCGCCGTCGCGTCGAAGAATGCGCGCGCCCAGTCGATGCACAGCCGGTCCTCGGACGCATCTTCCCACCGCGTGTGGACGTTCAGCACGAACGCCGCGTCCCGGTGCGGATATGCCGTCGACTCGACCGGAAGCCGGGCGGCGGCACCTCCGACCTGGGCGATGAAGATCTCCGTCTGCGGGGACGGAAGCGTTTCCACCGCCGATAGAACTTCCCCGATCACGCCGTCTTCGAGCGATGCGAAATTGTGCGACTTCCAGTAGTTGCGAGCGCCCGGCGTTAACAGCGGATCGAACGCCTGCTGGAATCCGGCGAACGGGATCACGCCGACATGCTCTCCGTGCGGGCTGCCATACGAGCGCAGCGGAGCGAGAAGTTGCTCGCCTACCGCAGGGTCGCCGGCATACACGAACGCGAATACGACGACCTTCGTTCCGTGCACTTCCTCCGGAAGGAACGGGAGCGGCGGTGCATCCCTCAGGACCATCCACAGCGTCAACTCATCGGGGCAACTGCTCGTGAACTCCCGGTAGTAGCGCATCAGGTCCGGTGCATCGGAGAACGGGTGGACGACGAGACCGCACAAGAGTTCCGGTCCCGCCTCGTACAGCCCGAACGTGAAGGACGTGACGACGCCGAAATTGCCGCCGCCGCCCCGCAGTCCCCAGAACAGGTCCTCGTTCTCGGTCTCGCTGGCCGTGACCATGTCGCCGCCCGCGGTGACGACATCCGCCGAGAGCAGGCTGTCGATCGTCAGGCCGTGTTTCCGGCTGAGCCAGCCGAATCCACCGCCGAGAGTGAGTCCGGCGATCCCGGTCGTGGAGTTGATGCCGACCGGCAGAGCCAGCCCGTGTTCGGCTGTCGCCGCATCCACGTCGCCCAGAGTGGCACCCGGCTGGATGATGGCCGTCGCTGACACCGGGTCGACTTCCACCTCTCGCATCTGCGACAGATCGATCGTCAATCCACCCTCGACCAGGGCGCTGCCGGCGATGTTATGACCGGCGCCCCGGATCGAGAACAGCAGGTCGTTCGCCGCGGCGAACCGGACGCAGCGCTGCACGTCGGCCGCGGTGGTGCAACGCGCGATCAGGGCCGGGCGCGTCTCGATCATCGCATTCCACACCGCCCTCACTTCCTCGTAGTTCGCGGATGACCGGCTCACCAGCGATCCGCCGAGTCCCGCGGCGAGCTCTTGAAGCGTGTCTCCGCTGAGCTCGATGGAACCACCGTCCCTCGTCAGGATGCTAACGCTGTCCATGGGTCTCCTCATCGTTTTCGGCCTTGGAATGCCAGTTCCGGCTGCAGCTTCGGGGACTGCTCCCCGTCAGCTCTGGCTGATCGTATCAGACCACCGTACACAAACAGGCGCGAAAACCAAACCCCGGCTGTGACCGGGCGGTCCGGGGGAGCGTGATCCCGAGTCCGGCGTTTGCATCGACGGGGGTGTCGTCCATCTTGTCTCCCTCGTCCTCGTATCAGCCTGAAATCGGGAGCCCAGCCGTGCCGCCCAACCGCCTGGCGAATGAACAGAGCCCGTACCTGCTCCAGCACGCCGACAACCCGGTCGACTGGTATCCGTGGGGGGAAGAAGCGTTCAGCGCAGCCCGGGATCTTGATCGCCCGATCTTCCTGTCCATCGGTTACGCGACCTGTCACTGGTGCCACGTGATGGAGCATGAGTCGTTCGAGGACGAAGACGTCGCCCGCCTGATGAACGAGTCGTTCGTGAACGTGAAGGTGGACCGGGAGGAACGGCCCGACATCGACGGTATCTACATGGCCGTCGCACAGATGGCGACCGGACACGGCGGCTGGCCGCTCACTATCGTCATGACGCCGGACCGGCTGCCGTTTTTCAGCGGTACCTACTTCCCGCGTGAGAGTCGATTCGGCCGGCCGGGAATGCTGGACCTGGTGCCGCGGATCCGGGAGCTGTGGCAGACCCGGCGGGATGACCTGCTGACCGCGGCCCACGAGACTCGCGACCGGCTCCAGTCGCTGGCTGAGGCAGACCGCAGTGGCCGTGCGCTCGATGCGGACACTCTGTCCAGGGGCTTCCAGGAATTGGAGCTCGAGTATGACCAGGAGCGCGGCGGCTTCGGTCGGGCACCCAGGTTCCCGACGCCGCATCGGCTGCTGTTCCTGTTGCGGTTCTGGCGGCGGACCGGTGTGGACCAGGCGCTCGAAATGGTCGTGAAGACGCTCGACGCGCTTCGGGCCGGCGGAATCTTCGACCAGGTGGGCTGCGGCTTCCACCGCTACTCGACGGACGACCAGTGGCTCCTGCCACATTTCGAGAAGATGCTCTACGACCAGGCGTTGCTGGTCATGGCATACGTCGAGGCGTTCCAGGCGACGGGGGACGCAAGTCACGCCCGGGTCGCGAAGCAGGTGCTGGAATACGTGCTGCGTGACATGACCGCGCCGGACGGCGGGTTCTATTCCGCCGAGGACGCGGACAGCGAAGGCGAAGAAGGAAAGTTCTACCTGTGGACGGACGAGGAGCTTCGCCAGGTGCTCGGGGAGTCGGACGCCGACTTCGCGGCGCTCGTGTTGGAGATCCGCCCCGGCGGGAACTTCGTGGACGAAGCAACGGGGGAGCGGTCGGGCACCAGCATTCCGCATCTCGCGGAACCGCTAGAGGCACGCGCGGCCGAGCTCGGGCTGGAGCTGTCGGAGCTCGAACATCGTCTCGATTCAGTGCGGGAGCGCCTGCTCGAGCATCGAAGTCGGCGGATTCGTCCGCTGCTGGACGACAAGATCCTCGCTGACTGGAACGGGCTGATGATCGCCGCGCTCGCGAAAGCCGGTGGAGCGCTGGACGCGCCCGAATACGTCGAATCAGCCACCCGCGCAGCGGCGTTTCTGTGGACTACGATGCAGACCGACGGACGACTGCTGCACCGCTACCGGGATGGTGACGCGGACATCGAAGCCAACCTCGACGACTACGCATTCGTCGCGTGGGCGGAGATCGAGCTGCACCAGGTGACGCAGGATCCGGAGCACCTGCGCCGCGCGATCGTGCTGACCGACTCCATGCTCGAGCGGTTTCACGACGACGCCTCGGGGGGCCTGTTCTTCAGCCCGGCCGGCAGACCGGACCTCATTGTGCGGCAGCGGGAGGTATACGACGGCGCCGTACCGTCCGGGAATTCCGTCGCCCTGTCGAATCTGCTGCGACTCGCGCGGCTGACCGCCGAAGCGAAATACGAACGCGCCGCCGGCGAAGTTTCGCGGGCGTTTTCCCGCACGGTCGGCAGCCACCCGTCGGCGTTCAGCATGTTCCTGTGTGGCCTGGAGCTGGTGGTGGACGGCGGGCAGGAGCTGGTGATCGCGGGCGACCCGGAATCGGATGCCGTGACGGAAATGCTCGACGTCGCGGGCCGAGGTTACGAGCCGCACCTGGTGACGATTCTGCGACCGGCCGGGGAGGACGCCCGCGGCGTCACAGAGATCGCGCCTTTCCTGGTCGAGTTCAGAGGTGAGCCGGGGGCCGAAGCGACTGCCTACCTGTGCCGCGGGCTGATGTGCGAGCGGCCCGTGACGTCCGTCGCCGAACTGAAATCGTTGCTCGAACAGGTCCGGCGGGACGGGTGACGCTCAGGTGTCCGTTTCTGATCGGCCGTGGCGAACTATCCAGAGCAGATCGTCCACCCACAGGCCACCGAACAGCCAGCCCAGCGCGCAGCCCAGCAGCCAGCCGCCACGCGTCGACCAGCCGGTGAACACGATGATCGAGAACGCCACGGCCGCGATCGCCAGGGCATATGCGCCGGCCATCACTGCACGCCAGTGGACGCTGAGCTCCAGCGCCTTGAGCCCGAGCGTCAGCAGCAGCGCAACGACGAATCCGATCAGACTCCACAGGATGAACTCCAAATCGGTCTCCGGTTCCCGGGGATGTTCGCGTCCGGCCTCCCGCGGTCGATTCCGTGCCCGGGTGCGCCTGGAATCACCTCCGCTTGGAAGTATGGGCCAACAGGGGCTGTGTTCGCTATGTTTCGGCCCATGAAGCTCGCATCGGTACAGCGGCTGGCGGAACAGGCCCTCGCGGTCGCGCGGCGGTTCCCCCTCGTACTGGCGTGCGGCGTGATCTCGGCCGTGGCCGGTGCGCTGATGATCGATTCCGGCGCCTCCGAACAGATGTACGTCCGTGCGCTGTATGCGAGCTCGCTCGGACTTCCGCTGTTTGCGGGGCTGCAGTACCTGGCGGAGCGGCATGGCTGGAAAGGCGTCGGGAAGCTGGTCGCGATGCTCGCCGGGCTGGCCCTGCTGATCTTGGTGTATCTGCTCCGGCCGGGCTGGTCGGACGATGTGGCTCTCAGCCGCTACCTGCAGCTGTCGCTGGGTTTCCACCTGTTTGTCGCCGTCGGTCCGTACCTCGGAGTCGATGAGAAGAACGGGTTCTGGCAGTACAACATGAGCCTGTTCCTGCGCTTCCTGATCGCAGGCGTGTTCGCCGCCGTGTTGTACTTCGGCCTGTCGATCGCATTGCTGGCAGTCGAGAACCTGTTCGGGTTCGACGTGCCCGGGAAGACATACGGACGTCTTTGGTTCACGCTGGCGTTGGTGTTCCATCCATGGTTCTTCCTCGGCGGGGTCCCGGACGATCTTCCGGCCCTCGACGGCCGAACCGCCTACCCGAATGGGCTCAAGGTCTTCGCCCAGTACATTCTCGCGCCGATCGTCGCCCTTTATCTCGGCATCCTGACCCTGTACCTCGGGAAGATTCTGGTGACCCAGGTCTGGCCGAGCGGCTGGATCGGCTGGCTCGTGTCGTGCGTGGCTGCGGCGGGAATTCTGTCGCTGCTGCTCCTGTACCCGATCGAGGAGCAAGAGGAAAACCGCTGGGTTCAGACCTACGCGCGCTGGTTCTACATCGTGCTGATCCCCTCGATCGTCATGCTGCTGCTGGCGATCTGGAAACGGATCGACCAGTACGGCGTGACCGAGCGACGCTATTTTCTGGTCGGCCTGTCTCTATGGCTCGCGGGAATCGCCGTGTTCTTCATCGTTCGGCGGCGAGGCACGATCAAGGTAATTCCTGCCAGTCTCGCCGTGGTCGCGTTCCTCACGCTCGCGGGACCGTGGGGGGCGTACGCGGTATCCGAGCGCAGCCAGGTCGGGCGGCTCGAGGAGATCCTGACGCGCAACGACATGCTGGCGGACGACCGGATCCAGGTTGCGACCGAGGATGTCTCATTCGCGGACCGACGCGAGATCAGCGCGGTGATCCGCTATCTCGCGGAGACACACGGAGTGGCGGCGATCGAGCCCTGGTTCGAGGGCGGCCTGGCGAGCGTTGATTCTGTTTCCGCCGATCCCGGACCCTCGTCGCGCGCCGACTCCGACGTCCGCAACAGGGCGATTGTCTCTGCCATGGGGATCGAATACGTGGATCAGTGGGCCGGGGTCACGGACTCGCGGTTCTATTTCACGGCGAGTTCCGGGGAATCGCCGCTGCACATCGCCGGGCACGACTTCGTGCTGCGGGATCGGGGCGCCGACTCGGACACGATCCTCGTGGACGGTCGTACGCTCCAACTCGAATGGGACGAGGAGACGTCCAGGCTCGAGCTGTCCGACGAGTCGGGTGTGGTCGGATCGGTGTCGGTCCTCGAGGCCGTCGAAGCGGCGATGGCCTTCCGGGCCGACAGTTCGGGCACCGGGTCCATTCCGGCCCGTGTCCTGAAGTCGGAGTCCCGGAGTGCCAGGGCCCTGTTGACCATGTACCTGAATTCGATCGGCGGCACGCGAACGAATGAAGCGGCCGAAGGATCAGATCCCGTCGACTCGATTGATATTGACTCGTTCTCTGCCGACATATTCTTCACGCTGTTTCCGACCGCCGCCGACGATGCCGACGTGATCGAATGACCGGACCGAAGCTGGAGGTCGTCCGGGACTCGTCCGGAATCGTGCTGCGCCCGGGAGGACCCTGGAACATCGAGGTCGAGACTCCGGCCGGTAGCGAGGCCACTGCGGCGATCGAATCGCTCGGCCAGGGAGATACGCTCAGCTACGAGACGTCGGACCTGGGTGCGTGGGATTCCGGATTGCTCGCCTTGCTGCTGCGGCTCGAACAGGTCGCGACCGCCCGGGGCGTGAATATCGATCGATCCGGGCTCCCGGACGGCGCTCGTCGGCTGCTCGCCCTGGCGGAGTCGTCGCCGGCCCGAGAGGACGCCAGGCGTGACACCGGGCAGGCGCCCTGGCTGGACCGGGTGGGGACATCGACGATCGCAGTGGCCGAATATGCTGAGGGGTCGGTCGAGTTCCTGGGGGAATCGACCCAGGCGGTCAGCCGGTTCTTCACCGGGCGAGGCCGATACCGCAAGCGCGACCTGTGGCTCCTGGTTCAGCAGGCCGGGGCCGGGGCGCTGCCGATCGTGTCGCTCGTCTCGTTCCTGCTCGGTGCGATCCTCGCTTTCGTCGGGGCAGTGCAGCTCGAGCAGTTTGGCGCAACGATCTATGTCGCGAACCTCGTGGGCGTGGCCATGGCTCGCGACATGGGCGCCCTGATGACCGGCATCGTGATGGCCGGGCGGAGCGGAGCGGCGTATGCCGCCCAGCTGGGCAGCATGAAGGTGAACCAGGAAACGGATGCGCTGGTGACGCTCGGAATTTCGCCCGTCGAATTCCTGGTCGTGCCTCGCGTGATCGCGCTGTCGTCGATGATGCCCCTCCTGACGCTCTATTCGGTCCTGATGGGGATCGCCGGTGGTGCGCTCGTCGCGACCATGATGCTCGACCTGTCGCTGACCACCTATGTGAATCAGACGATCGACGCGCTGACCGTGGGTGGCCTCGTCGGAGGCATGTTCAAGGGGTTCGTGTACGGCCTCCTGGTTGCCCTGGCGGGGTGTCGGCAGGGTATGCGCTGCGGCGGGAGCGCTTCCGCGGTCGGCGACGCGGCGACCGCAGCCGTGGTGTCGTCCATCGTGGCGATCATCAGTGCCGCGGGCATATTCGCCTGGGTGTTCTACGTGTTGGGTATCTGATCGATGGAACGCACGATCGCAGCTTCCGACGGCTGCTGGCCGGCCGGTACCGGTACGGATGCACCTCCGCACATCGAGGTCCGCGACCTGACGATGGCGTTTGGCGACTTCGTCCTGCAGCGGGATCTCGATTTCGTGATTCCGCGCGGCTCGATCTTCGTCATCATGGGGGGCAGCGGGTGCGGCAAGAGCACGCTGCTGCGCCACATCCTCGGCCTGCTGACTGCGGCGAAGGGCAACATCCTGCTCGACGGGGAAGACCTCACGACTATCGACCCGGCACGACGACAGACCCTGATGCGGCGATTCGGGGTGCTGTACCAGAGCGGGGCGCTGTGGAGCTCGATGACCCTGGCGGAAAATGTGTCTTTGCCCCTGGAAGAGTACACGGACCTCGGCGCGAAGGAAATCCGTGAAATCGCGGCGCTCAAGCTGGCGATGGTGGGCCTGCGCGGCTTCGAAGACTACTATCCGTCCGAAGTGAGCGGAGGCATGCAGAAGCGAGCCGGCCTCGCGCGAGCGATCGCGCTCGACCCCGAGATCCTGTGCATCGACGAGCCTTCGGCCGGTCTCGATCCGATCAGCTCGAAGCGACTCGATGAGTTGATCCTGGAGCTGCGCGAGAGCCTCGATACGACCGTGGTCATGGTCACCCACGAATTGCCGAGCATCTATTCGATCGGAACGGACAGCATCTTTCTCGATGCGGAGACGCGAACGATGATTGCAAGCGGGCCGCCAACCTGGCTGCGTGACAACTGTGACAACCCGACCGTGCGCCAGTTCATGACGCGGGGGGAGGATCCCGATGGCAGCTAAGGCCAGCGCGCGGGCGATCGGCATCTTCGTCATCGGGGCGATCCTGCTGATGCTGGCGGCGATCGGATTCCTCGGTTCCGGAAACCTGTTCCGCACGACATTCAACTTCGTGTCGTACTTCGGCGGTTCGGTGTCCGGGCTCGACCCGGGCGCGGGGGTGAAGCTGCGCGGGGTGAGAATCGGGCAGGTGACCGAGGTTCGGCTAGCGATTCCCGGCGAAGCCCGTGTCCTCGACGATTTCATGATTCCCGTTCTGTGGGAGATCGACAAGGACCTGTTGGTCAAGCACGGCACCGCAGGAGAGATCACGGCCGCCACGCTGGACACGCTCATCAGTCTGGGACTGCGGGCAACGCTTCAGCAGGAGAGCTTCGTCACCGGGAAGAAGTACATCGGCCTCGATTTGATGCCTGATTCGGAGCTCAAGCTGCAGGGAATCGTATTCGAGGACTACACGGAGATTCCCACGGCGACTACCGGGCTGGACCTGGACGCGATCCAGGCGTCGTTCAACCAGCTCCTGGCGAAGCTGACCGCGGTCGATGCGGACACGATCATCGCGTCCGTCACGCATGCGATCACCACCCTGAACGAACTGGTGAGCAATCCAGGGTTCGCCGAAGCCGCCGAGCAGCTACCGGCAACCTTGCGGACCGCCCAGCAGTCGATCGAGTCGATGGGTAATCTGTTCGCCAATGCAGACTCGAGCGTCGCTCCTCTGCGACTCCAGCTGCTGGAATCGGCCGAGCGGGCTGACTCGGCGATGCTGGCCCTGCAGATGACGCTGGAGGGGACCCGATCGCTCCTGGCGGCAGAAGGCGTCACGTCTACCCGCCTGAACGAAGCGCTGTACGAGATCAGTGCAACCATGCGGGCGTTCCGGTCACTCGCCGAGACACTGGATCGCAATCCGGGCGCCCTGGTACGGGGCAAGGACTACGAGGAGGAAAACCGATGACCCGCAGGCGAATCGAAGCCGGGATCGGGCGAGCCGTCGGTCTGGTGGGCGCAAGCGTGCTGCTTGCCGGCTGCCTGTCCCCCAAGCAGGATCCGACGCGGTTCTATGTGCTGTCTACCTCCGATGCCTCACGGGTGGACGAGGCTTGGGACGGTAGGCCGGGATCGATCGATGTCGGCGTCGGACCGTTCACGATGCCCGGGTACCTCGATCGACCTCAGTTCGTCCGTCGCGTTGGCCCGAACGAGGTCGTGCCGGTGGAGGCGGCACGCTGGGCCGAAACGCTCAGCGAGGGATTCGAACGTGTCCTGGCCGAAGACCTGGACGCGCTGCTGCCGATGGCGCGGGTGCACGCCCATCCATGGCGCTCGAGCACCCGCGCCCAGTGGATCATCTCCGGCTACGTAACGAAGTTCGAAACTGACGAATCCGGGGAGGCGGTGCTGGATGTGACCTGGCGGGTTCTCGGACCGGATCGGACACCGACGAAGGTCGGAGCCCGTTCCGTGCTGCGTTCGCAGGGGACGGGCCAGTCCGTCGACGCCGAAGTGGCGACAATGAGCGACGTGCTCAATCGCTTCGCGGTCATGCTCGCGGATACGCTGCAGACTCTCAAGCCGGCCGAGCAGCACGACCGTTGAGCCGGGTCTCAGCCTCCGGCGGAGGGGGCTGAGACTGTTGAGCAGCGGGCCGGGACTACCGGCCCGCCCCCGGCGGCCCGTGGGGCGAAGATCGCTTCGCACGCGGTCTGCCAGTCGATCCGGGTGACGCGACATTCCCCCCCGTCGTATTCGAGCAGAGTTCCGGGCTCGAGCCGCCAATCCATCGTCTCCCCTGAATCGTCGATCACGAATATCACCCAGGCGTCGAGCTTCTCGCGCCGGGTCTCGAGGAGACGGAAGCTCCGGTCGCTGCGCTTGCCGTACAGGGTGAGTTGCTCGGGTCCGATATCGACCGCCAGCGGGTCGTTGCGGGACAACAGCTCGCTGATGATCCCGCCGCATCCGGCCGTGGCCCATAACCCGTGCACGTCCGGTTCGCGCGTCAGTCCATACATCAGGTACGCCCCGATTCCGACTCCGACGACCAGAAGGACAAGCAGCTTCCTGCTCTGAGACCAGTCCACGCGAACCTTCCTCGTTGCAGAGTCCGAATGCCCGGCCGTGCGCCGGGAGTGGATCGACGAGATCATACCCGGATGGCGCCACGAGTGCCGCCGCCACGTGCGCCAACAGCGGAAGGGTGACAGATTCCAGCCCGGCGACCCGGCCCGGTCGTCGTTCCGAGTTTGCCCGCGATACTCACAGGTTCAGCAAGGAGCAGCAGGTGAAACGCCTCATCCAATCTTCCATCTTCCTGGCGGCCATGATTCTGGTTACCGCCAGCCCGGGTCATGCACAGCGGGCCAAGACACTTATCGGAGCGATCGGCGGCGCGACGACCAGCGACATCTGCTGCACGATCAACACGTCGTCTCGCTGGGGTGGCACGGCAGGGCTGTTCGCCGCGTTCCGGGCATCCCGGCAGACCGTCGTCTCCCTCGAGGCGCTGTGGACGCAGAAGGGTGGCAGCCCGGTCCGCCTGGACTACCTGGAGATTCCGCTGACCTTCGGAGCGTCGATGCCGACCGGCAACGGAAACTGGCGCGCAAGATTCTACACGGGAATCGGAATCGGATTCAAGCTGAGTTGCAATTCCACCGACTCCTTCGGCTCGATCAACTTCGACTGCGACAACGCGAACAGCACCGAGTGGTCATGGCCGTTCGGACTCCTGCTCGCGCACGTCAACCCGAACGGGAGCATTTTCGGGTTCGACATACGGTACAATTACGGTCTGTCGGACACGTTCAAGAACTTGAATTCTTCGCACAATCGAACGTGGTACTTCCGACTCATGTACGGAATGCCGGTCGGCAACTGATGCTGCTGGGCGGATGAGATCGGGGCCCGCGACCGAGATTCGCGGGCTTCCGGTCCACCCGGTATGTTTCAGGGGTCTCCGGCGCCTGCCGGGGGCAGGTCTGTCGTCGCTGCAAAGGAGGTGCCTGTGCTGTCGCTCATCGGGCTCCCCATCATCGTCGCCGCGTGGGCGCTTCCCGCGTTGTTTCTGCTCACCGTCGGCGGACTGATCGGTTTCGTCGTCGGCCGTCCGGTGTTCCATCTCTGGGCACGGGGATTCGACGTGGTCGTCGGATATGCCGCCCGCGTCGCGATGCGGTTGGCGGAGGGCCTCGCCACTCATTCGTATGACTACGCGGTTCGTCGCGTCGGTCGGGATCACTGACGAAGTACCCGACACGCCGGACCCCGGGACGTTCGAGCATGCGGACGGTTGCGCCAGGTCGCGCCGCATGCGAGCGTTCTGCCCCATGAGACTCAACGATTCCCGGAACAGCCGGTCCACGGATCTCGCGCCAGTACACCGCCTGAAGGCGCTGGCCGCGCTCGCCACGCTCGTCCTGTTCGTCGGACTCTTCCCGACTGCCTGCGACGAGGACAATCCCCCGCTGCTCGGAGTCGGAGGCGGCGGAGGGAACGGATCCCAGGATTCGCTCATCTCGGCATTCGACATCCTGAGCGGAGACGAACAGACCGGCAGCACGCTCGAGACGTTTCGCGAGCCTCTGCGAATTCTCGCCACCAACGGGCGCGGGTTCGGAGTGCCGGCTGTGGCGGTGCGCTGGGAACTGACTCGCGGAGTCGCGACGTTGTCCGCCACCTCCGACCTGACCGACTCGACGGGCGTATCCGAGATTCTCGTTACGGCAGGCCCTGTCCTCGGGCCCATCGAGGTCCAGGCCTACCTCGACGGCTCATCCGTGTACGGTTCGATATTCGACCTGCTGGTGACCGCGGTACAGATCCAGATCCTCTCGGACCGGTTCGTCGGGCCGCTGGGCAGTGACACGGTCGACGTGGTGGCCGGAGACACTGTCGAGTGGCTCAACCGGGACGTGCAGAGCCACATGCTCCGTTCGGTGGAGATTCCCGACGGCGGCGCAGTGATCCGCAGTGACACGCTGCGAAACAGTGATCGCTACCGGTTCGTGCCGAACGGACCCGGGACGTGGGTATACGAGGACCAGATCAACTCCAGCGTCACGGCACCGCGAGGAGTCATTCGAGTGGCGGGTCGCCAGGAGGTTGGAAGCCTGGCGGTCGAGCTCGTTCTCGCGGCCGGCAATCCGCCCGCTCGCGCGGTGTCGGTCACCGTCGACGGCGGGCTGTTCGCCTCATCTATCCGGCCCGGCGAGACCGTCGTGTTTCCGGCCGTATCGGCCATTCCTCACGTCGTCCGGCTGCGTGATGTGCCGCTCAACTGCGTCGTGGCGGGTGACAACCCCCGCAGTGTCACCGTTGTCGCGTCGGAGACGGTGCATACGAGTTTCGAGTTGGGCTGCGAATAGCCGCCGTCAGCCGCGTCCCCGGGCGGCGATCTTCGCCCAGCTGTCTCGCAGCGCCACCGTCCGGTTGAACACCAGGGAACCCGGGGCCGAGTCGACCGGGTCGCTGATGAAGTAGCCCAGCCGCTCGAACTGATAGCGGGTCCCGGGCGGATCATCCGCCACGGCCGGCTCGACCAAGGCCGGATTCACGATCACCAGCGATTCCGGGTTGAGGTTCGCCGTGAAGTCCTGGCCTTCTTCGAGATCGGCCTCGGGGTCCGGCACGGAGAACAGCCGGTCGTACAGGCGGACCTCCGCCGGCAGGGCGTGCGGCGCCGACACCCAGTGAATCGTACCGCGCACCTTCCTGCCGTCTGCCGGGTTAGCACCCATAGTTTCGGGGTCGTGAGAGCAGCGGAGTTCCAGGACCTCGCCCGTCTCAGGATCCTTAACGACCTCGTCACACCGGATCACGTACGCATGCCTGAGCCGGACTTCGCTTCCGGGCGCTAGCCGGTGAAACTTGCGTGGCGGGTCCTCCATGAAATCAGACCGCTCGACCCACAGCTCCCGCGAGAACGGCATCGGGCGGCTGCCTTCCTTGTCCACGTCCCGCGGGAAGGACGGAGCGTCGATCCACTCGACGCGGTCTTCCGGGTAGTCCGTGATCACGACCTTGAGCAGATCGAGAACCGCCAGGCGTCGAGGCGCCCGCCAGTTGAGATCGTCCCGGATCGCATAATCGAACTTCGCGATGTCGATCCGGCTGTTCACGTCGGCCACACCGACCATGTCGCACAGCGCCCGAACCGCTTCGGGCGTCACGCCCCTCCGGCGGATTCCCGCGATCGTCGGCATGCGCGGGTCGTCCCAGCCGGCGACGTGCCCTTCGTTCACCAGCCGGATCAGCTTCCGCTTGCTGAGGATCGTGTAGTCGAGCTCCAGCCTCGCGAACTCGGTCTGCTCCGTCCGCGGTGGTTCGATGCCCACCGCGTCGAGCACCCAGTCGTAAATCTCGCGGTTGTTGCGGAATTCGAGCGTGCAGAAGGAATGCGTGATGTCCTCGATCGCGTCCTCGAGACAATGGGCGTAGTCGTACATCGGATACACGCACCAATCGTCGCCCCGCCGATAGTGCGACGAGTGACGGATGCGCAGCAGCAGCGGGTCGCGCATGACCATGTTGGGGTCGGCCAGGTCGATCTTCGCCCGCAGCACGTGTGCCCCGTTGGGGAACTCGCCGGCCTTCATGCGGCGCAGAAGGTCCAGGTTCTCATCGGGCGTCCGATCCCGGTACGGGCCCGGTCGGCCCGGCTCGTTCACGGTGCCGCGCAGCTCCCGGATCTCCGCCTCGCTGGACGAGTCCACGTAGGCCCTCCCGTCGCGAACCAGCTGCTCGGCCCAGTCGTAGAACTGCTCGAAGTAGTCCGAGGCGAAGTAGAGGCGATCCTCCCAGTCGAACCCGAGCCAGCGGATGTCCGTCTGCATGGAATCGACGAATTCCTGGGTGGCAGTGTCCGGATTCGTGTCGTCGTACCGGAGATTGCACGTCCCCCCGTATTCCTCCGCGACGCCGAAGTTCAGGCAGATCGACTTGGCGTGACCGATGTGCAGGTAGCCATTGGGCTCCGGCGGAAACCGCGTGGCCACCCGGCCGCCGTACTTGCCGGTGCGGATATCCGTCTCGATCTTGGTGCGCAGGAAGTCTCTCGACTCCGGTCTCGCCCTGTCGTTCGCGGGAATTTCGGACATGAGCGCCAGTCTCTCCATTCGAGTGAGGAAGGGCGGCGGAATCCCACCGCGCTCGATCCTCGTATGCTGTTTCGTCGACCGCACAAGGTGGCCCGAACGAACCGCCGTTGCCAAGTCCCGCGGCTGGCGGTCTGTCGGGAGCCTGTTTATGGTCGGGTCCCGATCGGGTCACGTGGACACGTGTCGGGAGTCACTCAGCAGGAGCCGGTCGATGCACAGCAGTTTGAAGAACGGACGGACAGGGTTGGCCGCGTTGGCAGCTGTACTGATGGCGGTGTTCGGGCTGGGGTGCGGTGGATCGGCCGAGTCCCACGAGTCAGGGGCGGACAACTTCGCGGCTGGCGCTGAGGTCGCGCCGCCGGCGCAGCAGGAATCAAACCTGCCCGCGGCGATCCTCGGCCAGGCCGGCGCTCCCAGGGGCGAAGCGGTCCATTACGTGCCTGACGACCCTTCTACGACTGGATATCTCGTGGTTCCGGAGGGCGAGGGGCCGTTCCCCGCCGTCATCCTGATCCACGAGTGGAATGGCCTGGTGGATCGAGTCCGCCAGGTGGCCGATGCCCTGGCGGATGAAGGATACGTCGCGCTGGCCGCCGACATGTACGGTGGCCGCACCGGGAGCAACCGGGACGAGAACGTCGCGTTTATGGAAGAGGCGCAGGGCGATCCCGCCCGGATGATTGCGAACCTGGACGCGGCCGCCCGATCGGTGCGCGAGCGGCCGGATGTCACGGGCAAGGTCGCGACGATGGGTTGGTGCTTCGGTGGCGGAGTGGCCCTGAGCTATGCCATCGGCGGCGAGAATCACGACGGGACCGCCATCTTCTACGGTCGCCTGGTGGAGGATCCGCAGCTGCTGTCGAGCCTCGATCACCCGATCTACGGGACGTTCGCGGAGATGGACAGCGGGATCCCGCCCGAGCAGGTCGAGCGGTTCGCGGGTGCCCTGCGCGCTGCGGGAATCGAGAACGACATCCATATTTACGACGACGTGCAGCACGGATTCTGGCTGTGGGTCGATCGGGATCCCGAGGGGGCCAGCGGCCCGGCGCTGGATGCATGGAACCGACTGAAATCGTACCTGAAGCGCGTCGTGGGCTGACGCGCCTGAACGAGAGGCTAAACGATGGAAAGTTCAGCACGCCCCAGGAAGGAAGCGTCCGGCAAGAGCAAGTGGCTCTGGTGGCTTCTCACCGGCCTGGCGCTCGGGATCCTGGGAACGATCTTCCTTCCCGACCTGGTAAGGCCGTACCTGCCCGAAATGATGCGGGGCGAGAATGTCGAGATCTCAGGCATCGTGGAGGCCAAGTCCCGCGAGGCGGATCGGCTCCTGCTGACGATCGCCGGAAGCTCCGGGGCGGTGCTCGTCACCTATACGCACCAGATCCCGGAGATGGATCTGCTCATCGAACCGGGTGACAGCGTGGTTCTCGCCGTCCGGGAGTATGCTCCGTTCGTCGAGGATCCTGCGGTGCGGCGAGTACAGAAGGCGAGCAGCACGATTCAGCGACGCCCTGCCCCGGCCGTGGTAGGGCAGGAGAACGAGGCGGCTGCGATTCAGCGCCGGCAGAAGGAATCCGTGGGTGAAGTGATGGAGCTGGAGCCGATCGGGGACGAGCGGGATGAGGAATTCCTCCGCGAGATCGGCCCGGGGGATTCCGTCGCTGCGGCCGTCGAGGGCGAGGCCGTTCCCACCGATGACCAGCCGGCGGATACGCAGACGCCAGAGCAGCAGCAGGAGCCTCAGGAATAAGACTTCAGGGATGACTTGACTGAGATGGGCGGAGGTCGAATGTTGCGACCTAACGCAGGATTACCCGGCTAGCCGATAGCGTCGAACCCACCTTGATGACGGAGGGTGCCGTGAAGAACTTCTGTCTACTCGTAGCGCTCGTATTCTCGTCGGTTGCCTTGGTTCCCGGGGCGGCATCTGCCCAGACGAAACCGGTGCAGCTCGGCCTGGTGACGCCGCTCCAGATCGTGCCCGAGGACCAGTCTGTCGATGCATTTCGCCTGTGCCTGATCTACTGCGGGAACCAGGACGTCAAATATGTAGACATCGGCCTTGTCCTGAAGACCCGCGGCGAGCAGTCGTTCGTGCAGTTGGGCGCAGTGGGACTGGGCAATGACTTCACGGGAGTCCAGCTGAACTTGGCGGGTGCATACAACACGGGCCATCTGTCGGGTGTCCAGTGGAGCGGTCTCGGCAACTACACTGTGGACGGCACGGGAGTGCAGCTCTCACACCTCTTCAACTACGCCGAAGAGTTCGGGGGCCTGCAGTTCGCTCTCGTGAACTACGCTAAGGACCTCCAGGGGCTCCAGGTGGGACTCATCAACATCATCGCCAACGGTGGCGACATCT
>JAENXO010000365.1 GCA_016649455.1 Gemmatimonadota bacterium
ACGCGAGCGCGATCATCCTTGTAGGTCATGCCGAACCAGGGCTCTTCCGATGCGTGAACGAACACGTCGGCCACTCCCGAGCTGACTATTCCTCCGATCGCATCGCTGAGCAGGAACTCGCGCTCCGGATCTTCTCCGTGCTGCTCGAGGAAGTCTGCGAAGCGCAGTTCGAGCAGCTCGAACACGGCAGGAGTGAACCCCCACAGGCCCATCGAGACCAGGGAATCGGGCTGGAGGATGCGCCGCTTGCCGTCCACCGTCTTCCCGAGCAGCACGCCCTCTTCGGTGGCTTCGATCCCCAGCACCTCCTCGAGTCCGACGAGCCGGCCGTTCTCGTCGATGTCGCACACCGCACGCGATACGCCACCGTGCTCCGACAGGGTACTCCCGAGCCGGAATCCGATCAGGTGAAACGTCGGTCCGGTCGGGTCCTCGGACAGCGACTTCGCGAGCCGGGCATAGGATGAGCGTCCGTAGAAGTCGTCACCGTTGGCCACCGCGAACGGCCCGGGTGCGAGGGTAGCGA
This sequence comes from Gemmatimonadota bacterium, assembly GCA_016649455.1. Classification (GTDB taxonomy): domain Bacteria; phylum Gemmatimonadota; class Gemmatimonadetes; order Palauibacterales; family Palauibacteraceae; genus Carthagonibacter. The sequence continues at coordinate 527 of JAENXO010000365.1, forward strand.
GTCGAAGGACGGCGTGCCCGGTTCCCCAGGGTTTCATCCGGGCCGACGGCGGGCGTCGGCCTCCGGGAAGCGGCCACAACTCCTGCCTCACGTAGGAGACAGGCAGTACACGACCGAACCGGGTCTGAATCCGGCTTCGAAGAGCGCCTTCCGTGACCCGCCGGACGACGAATCCGATCGCCCCGAAACCGGAAGCGAGCGCGTCGTACACGGCATAATCGAGCAGCGACTCGCCGTCTGGCCCCACCGGGTCCAGTGACTTGGTGGCGCCGTATCTCGATGACAGGCCTGCAGCGAGTATTGCGAGAGTAAGTGTATCCATGGCGGCCGAATCTATCGTCTGCGACGGGCAGGGCACAGCGGGGAGGGATCGAAGCGGTGCCGGCGATGGGCTCCGAACCCAACCGGTGAACGTGTCACCGGCTGGGCCGAACCGACGCGGTCAGTCGTCCCGGGTGACAAACAGTGTCTGGCTCTCCGTGTTCATCATGAGCAGCCTCACCTCCGCCGGGTCTCCCACCGGCGTGCCGGCGAGTCCCGTAATGTACACGAAGTACTCGGGACCTTCCGGGACGGGCGGCAGGGTGAACTTGAGGACGGGCTCGCCGTTCACCACGAGGGTGATCGGATTCGGCTGGTCCGCCGGCATCACGAATCCCACCGGGTTGCTCGTATCGAACCGGTCCAGCGTCTCGTCGATGGTTCCATCGTCGTCGATATCAATATCGACGACGTCGGCATTGGATACGACCTGCGAGAACCGGGCGCGCCACGTCCCGCCGCCGACCTCGGCGAATTCCTCGCGATCCATGATGACGCGAAGGCTGTCGCCCTCATCCTGAGAGCTGCCCAGCCCGACGATCGTTGCCGTGCTGGTCTCTGACGGTGCGAGCGTAAATCCCTCGGACATGAACAGGGGGTCCGACCCGGGATCCGCCCCCGCCTCACGAAGCTCGAAAATCGCTCCCTTTACTGCCGGCAACAGACCGAAATCTCCGGCATCTCCGTACTCGAGACCCGCCGCCAGCGGGATGAAGATCCCTTCGACGTAGGCATCGACCGCCGGGATATCCGGGGAGTTATGTACGATCCGCACGGAGGCGACGTCGTCCAGCGTCGTCACCTGCTCCTTGCACCCGGAGAGGAACAGCAGCGGAAGGACCACCGCAGCGGCGAGCGTACGCGTATTCCTATGTCCCGATCGGTTCATTGACTGTACCTGTTCAGGGGAGACGAGTCCGAGGGCCAGTGCATCGGCACACGCCTCCGATTGATGCGGAACACTACCCGTTTCCGGGGCCGGCCGTCAAACCGATCCACCGGGTCACCGCGTCTGCCATTTCCTCTTGCACGCCGGTGTCGGTTCGGCCGGAACGCTTCAGCACCGAAAACCCGTGATCGGCTCCCTCGACCATGTGAAGCGTCGCCCTGTCTTGCAGCCGTTCGCAGACGCGGCGAACGCGCTCGAGTTCCGCCAACCGGTCGCGGGTCCCCTGAAGGAACAGCATCGGCAGAGGGACGTCCACGAGGTGGTCGGCCCGGGCATCCGACTCGTCCCCGGGCCGGTGCAGTGGAAACCCGTAGAACGCGATTCCTCTGATTCCGGGGACCGGGTTCTCGGCCGCCGCAGTGGAAGTCATCCGGCCGCCCATCGACTTGCCGCCCGCGAACAACGGCAGCTCGAGAGCGAGATCGAGCGCCGCTTGTGCTGCAGCCCGGACGGTATCGACGAGGGTGCTTTGCCGATCCGGCATCCGCCGACCGGCCGCCATGTAGGGAAACTCGTACCTGAGCGTGGCGATCCGCCGCTCGGCCAGGGAGCGCGAGGCCGCTTCCATGAACGGGTGCCTCATTCCTGCACCCGCGCCATGGGCAAACAGGTACAGCGCCGTGGCCGCCGGAGGGCGCAGCAGAAGGCCGCCGACGGAGACGTCGCCGACCTGGAATTCGAGTTCCGGGATCTCGAGATCCGGAGGCATCTCGCGGCCGGCCGCAGCGTTCACCCGACCGGCGTCCGTTCGTCAGCCGGACCGAGCGACCAGGCACCGCCATCCCAGTGCACCGGACGAACCGTGGTCCGTGATTCCCCGATCTCGAACCACCACGCCGCCTCGCGGCCGTCCATCGTCGCGCTTCCGCCGCAGAACAGATCGGGCGGGATCGCATACCGGAAGGCGTGATGAATATGGCCGCAGAGGATCGCTCCGCGTCGAATTCCGGCGCAGATATCCAGGAACGGTCCGGCGTTCTCGAGTCCGTGCAGCGGCGTATCGGGAGAGCCGTCCGCCCTCAGCGGAGCATAGTGAGTCGCCACGAAGACGACCCGTCGCCGGATATTCTCGTGGGTGAGAATCGTCCGCAGTCCCTCGAGCTGGGCGCTCGGAATCCGTCCGCTCGACTGCCACGGGAGGCTCGGCCGGGCACTGTTCACGGCGACGACCGCCGCCAGTTCCCCGAGCAGTCTCACCACGGGCCACAGTCCGTCGGTGCACTGCTCCGGCAGGTCGGACACGAGCGCATCGGCGAAGTGCCGATCGAAGCGCTGCTCACGAATGACGCTGCGCGTGTAAAGATCGTGATTTCCGGGCAGGCAGACGAAGCCGAGCGGAGCTTCGAAGAACGGCTGCACTCCCGCGCGCGCCGCGGCGAGCTCGGCGTCGGTGCCGAGGGCTGACAGATCTCCCGTGCACACCACGGCATCCGCGTCTTCCTCGCGGGTGAAGCGGGCGAGAGCCTCGATCTTGCG
>JAENXO010000379.1 GCA_016649455.1 Gemmatimonadota bacterium
CAGCCATGGCTGGATGAAGCGGCACGGGCCGGGGCGAGAATCACGGCGGTAGCGGATACACACGTTCACGCCGATTACATCAGCGGCGGACCGAACCTCGCCCGGTCGCTGGATGTGCCCTGGTATCTGCACCCGGCGGACATGGTCTACCCGTATGACGGAACCCCGGGAGTCATCCCGTTCACCTCGATCGGAGAGGGAGACGAGATCCGGGTCGGGGAGGGCAAGCTGGAAGTCCTGCACACACCCGGTCATACCGAAGGAAGCGTGACGTATCTCGCCGGTGATAAAGTGGCGATGACCGGAGACTTCCTGTTCGTGGAGTCGGTCGGTCGCCCGGACCTGGCGGGCCGGACGGAAGAGTGGAGCGAGCTGCTGTGGGCAAGCGCCCATCGCGCGCTCACGCAGTGGCCTGGAAGCTGGAACGTACTCCCGGCACACTATGCCCTGGAAAAGGAACAGAACCCGGATCGCACGGTCGCTGCCGAACTGGGTGAGTTGCGCGAGTCGAACGAGGCGCTGAGGCTCGCGGCGGACCACGAACGATTCGTCAGTTGGGTCATCGAGCACGAGGCCCCGGCGCCGGACGCCTACCCCAGGATCAAGGCGATCAACGTCGGACTCATCACCGTGAGCCCGGCGGAGGCGGATGTCCTGGAGGTGGGCCGGAACGAGTGCGCGATCGCCTGAGCAGAAGGAACACGGCGCTGAACGCCAGGCCTGACACCGCCAGACCGAGCACGTAGGGACTGGTCAGTCCAGATCCCGGAACTCCCGCCGCCCTGGCGGCCACGACGGCTGCCACACCCGCCAGGATCGCCGCGATCGCTTCCGCCGAGCCCGGCCGTCTCGAATACAGTCCGGCGACCAGCGGCACGAACAGGCTCACGGACAGCAGAGTGTAGAACACCGCCAGGGCGCCGATCACCGATGGGAGCCCGAGGGCCAGGACGATCCCCACTCCGCCTCCGGACACGGCCGCGATCCGTGCCGTGCGCAGGACTTCCGAATCGGTGGCCTCGGGTCGCAGGAACCGCCGCCACAGATCCTCCGACAATGAGGTAGCGAGCATGAACAGGATGGCGTCCGCCGAGCTGATCTCCGCCGAGAACACGGCTGCCAGCGCGAGAACGCCCAGTGCTACCGGAAGCCCATCCATCAACACGATCGGCAGCGCCAGTTCCGGGTTCACAAGTTCCGGCGAAATCGCCCGGGCCGTCATTCCGAGCAGCGGCGGCACGAAGGCGAAGGCGAGCAACGCCAGGCCGCACGCGACCCCGGCCTTGCGGACCGTGGCCTCATCCCGCGCCCCGTAGACCTTCTGAATCAATCCGGGAGAGATGATGAAAGCAGGCACTAGCAGAAACATGTACGTCCAGCCCGAGGCTCCTCCGTGCAGGAAGTCGAACCAGTCCGGACGATCGGGTGGCGCGGCGGCGAGCAGGGACTCCCAACCACCGGCTCCGACGATTGCGACCGGAAGAGCGACGGCGAATCCGACGAGCAACACGCTCAGTTGCACCAGGTTCACCCACGCCGACGTCAGGAGTCCGCCCGCGGCGAAATAGGCCGTCATCACGGCGCCCGCCGCCAGGCAACCGGCCCACTTCGGCAGGCCGGCGACGACTTCCAGCACCCAGGCCGCGGCGATCAGCTGCCCCGCGAGGATCGCCAGCGTGGCAAGCCACAGCAGAGCGGCTACGATCGCCCGCACCGATGCCCCGTACCGCAGTTCCAGGTAGTCGCCGACCGTGAGGAGATTCCGGTCCTTTGCGATGCGCCAGATCCTCGGACCCACCCACAGCGCCAGAATCAGCGTTCCGATGCCCGCCGAGCCGACCCACCACCAGGCCGAGATGCCGTCGCGGTATCCGAGTCCGGCCGCCCCGACCGTCGAACCCGCGCCGATGTTGGCGGCGAGCAGGGTGGCGAACAGCAGTCCCGGACCAAGACTCCGTCCCGCGACGAAGAACGCGCCGCTGCTTCCCACGCGTCGCCCGATCCACAGGCCGAGAGCGACGAGGCCCGCGGAATACGCGACGAGAAGAGCGAGCGCGAGATTCACCGGTCAATCCGACGAGAGGAGATCACTCGCGGAAGGCAGGCCGGGCAGACCCTCCGCCGCCCGGACGGCCCTGAGGATCGCTTCGGAAACGGCCTCCGCGGCCAGCGCACCGATCTCGAGCACGTCCGCGTCGACGTTCCCCTGTCCCGTCGCGAGCGCGAAGATCGTGTCGCCATCCCACGGTGTGTGCGCAGGTGAGATCGCGCGGGCGAGCCCGTCATGCGCCATCTGCGCCACTTTCGTCGCCTGCGCCTTCGTCAGGCTCGCGTTCGTCGCCACGACTCCGATCACGGTGTTCGAGGAGGAAGGCGACGCGCCCGAATTCCGCACCATCACCCGCGCGTCGGCGAGCCCTCCCCCATCCTCAGTCCTGACACCAGCGATCACTCGACCGGTCGAAGGGTCGATCACGTCGCCAACCGCGTTGACGGCGATCAGGGCTCCGACGACCAGGCCATCAGCGCGGCGGATTGAAGAGGTCCCGATGCCTCCCTTCATCGCCCGGTTCATTCCGGCGAGCTTTCCGACCGTCGCGCCGGCCCCGGCGCCGGCGTTGCCCTCGGACGGAGTGGCCGCGGACGCCGTCGCTGCAGCCTGGTAGCCACACTCGGCGTCGGGTCGGATCCTTCCGTCTCCCACCCGGAGGTCGAACAGGATCGCTCCCGCGACGATCGGGATCCGGATCTCGCCGACCCCGAATCCGACCCCGTTCTCTTCCAGCCAGCGCATGGTGCCGCCGGCCGCGTCGAGTCCGAACGCGCTGCCGCCCGACAGGACGACGGCATGGAGTTCCTGGACGGTGTTCACCGGGTCGAGCAGGGCCGTCTCCCTGGTGCCCGGCGCTCCGCCGCGAACGTCCACTCCGCCGGTCGCGCCGTCCATGGCCAGCACGACCGTGCAGCCAGTCGGGCGCTCCGTCAGCGTGTAGTGCCCGACGAGAATTCCGGGCACATCCGTGATACTCGTGGGCCGGGTGTCTGTCGCCTGCTGGCCGGCGTGCGCAGGGGACGCTGCTGCGAAGACAGCGGTGAGAGTCAGGGTGGCGCAGCTCCGTACCCGGGTTCCGGCTAGCATTGGTTTCGCTCCTCGCGGGGGCTCGCGCCGGCACCCGGCGCGCACGAAACGCTCGGGGCCC
>JAENXO010000553.1 GCA_016649455.1 Gemmatimonadota bacterium
CGGGCGGATCCGGTCGTAGAACTCCTGCAGCGTCGCCCGATCGGCAGCGGGAGTGAGCATCGTCACGGTCAGCCAGGCGACGGTCGTGACCGCGACCCCGATCAGCAGCTGCGCCGAGGGGTGGATCGGTGCGAAACCGGCCCGCACGTGAAAGAACTGGAACCACACGGCGACCGCGAACGACACGACCATGCCCGAGATCTCGCTCCACGCGTTGACCCTCCACCAGAACCAGCGGAGCAGGAAGATGAGCCCGGTCCCGGCGCCGATCTGGAGCAGAATCTGGAACGCCCGCAGCGCGTTGTGCAGCCACAGCGAGACTGTCATCGCAAGGAAGATCAGGCCGACGGTCGCGGCCCGGGCCACGGCCACGTAATGCCGTTCGTCCCGGTCAGTGACGAGGAATCGACGGTAGAAGTCCTCGACGATGTAGGACGCGCCCCAGTTCAGGTGGGTGCTGATGGTGGACATGTAGGCCGCGGCGAGCGAGGCCACGACCAGTCCCAGCAGCCCGGTCGGCAGGAAAATGAGCATCGCCGGGTAGGCCAGGTCGTCCTTGAGGATCGACGGATCGACATGGGGGAACGCCGCCGCGAGGTCACCGAGCGTCGGGTAGACCGCGATCGAAGCCAGCGCGACGAGAATCCAGGGCCACGGCCGCAACGCATAGTGGGCGACGTTGAACCACAGAACTGCCCGCATCGAGTCCCGCTCGTCCCGGGCCGCGAGCATGCGCTGCGCGACGTAGCCGCCGCCGCCCGGTTCGGCGCCGGGATACCAGGTGCTCCACCACTGCACGGCGAGCGGAATGACGAAAATCGGCACGGCGACTCGCCAGTCCGTGAAATCGGGGAGCAGCGCCAGTTTGTCGGTCACGGCGGGGTTCGACACGAGACCGGTGAGCCCGCCTACTTCGGGCTGTTTCACGGCATAGACGGCCGCCGAGACCGAGCCGACCATCGCGACCACGAACAGCATGAGGTCCGTGACCACTACGCCCCACAGGCCGGCGCCGGCCGAGTAAAGCACCGTGATGCCGCCCGCCACCAGGACCGTCGCGTACTTGTCCAGCCCGAGCAGGACTCCGCCGATCTTGATCGCGGCGAGCGTCACCGTGGCCATGATCATCACGTTGAAGAACACACCCAGGTAGAGGGCGCGGAACCCGCGCAGGAAGGCCGCCGGGCGGCCTGAGTAGCGCAGCTCGTAGAACCCCATGTCGGTGAACACGCCCGAGCGACGCCACAGCCGGGCATAGAAGAACACGGTGGACATGCCCGTGATCAGGAATGCCCACCACACCCAGTTCGAACTCACGCCGCCCGTGCGGACGAGGTCTGTCACGAGGTTCGGCGTATCGGTGGAGAACGTCGTGGCCACCATCGAGGTGCCGAGCAGCCACCATGGCAGGGAGCGGCCCGACAGGAAGAACTCCTGCGTGCCCTTTCCGGCGCGGCCGGCGAAGCGCAGGCCGATGCCCAGCGTGATCGCCCCGTAGGCCGCGATCACCAGCCAGTCCAGAAACGCGAGGCGCATCGTCGGACCTGCTAGCCGATCCAGTCCTGCGTGTCTGGCTTGTCGGCCGCTTCGGGACCGTCCGACCCGTCGTCCTCGTCAGGTGCGTGGGAGTGTCCGATGGGCTCGACAGAGGTTCCGGGCTCGTTGGACCCTTCAGCTTCGACGACTCCGGGATCCCGAACCTTCTCGACGGGCTCGTCGGAGGACCCGAAGACTTCGTCAACCGTTTCGTCAACCGTCTCGGGCTCGCGCGGGTCGACCGGCTGCATGGCGTGCCGCAGAGACTTCGGGTATTCCCCCTGCTCGACCAGTTCCGCGATGTGCGCCTCAACGCGAGCGCGATCATCCTTGTAGGTCATGCCGAACCAGGGCTCTTCCGATGCGTGAACGAACACGTCGGCCACTCCCGAGCTGACTATTCCTCCGATCGCATCGCTGAGCAGGAACTCGCGCTCCGGATCTTCTCCGTGC
>JAENXO010000267.1 GCA_016649455.1 Gemmatimonadota bacterium
GGATCTCACCGCAGAATCCGTGAATCGTTCCTACGAACGCACGATCCAGTTCTCCCGGGCCGACACCGTGAGCCGCGAGGGCCTCCCGCAACTTGCGGCGGAGGTCCAGGGCGGCCTTTTCGGTGAAGGTGATCGCCGCGATACGCCCCAGGTCGCAGGGCTCGGTACATGGCGACACCGGGCCGTCTCGCGCCTCCTGGACCGGGAGCCCCAACCGCCAGAGGATCTTGCCGACGACGGTCGCCGTCTTGCCGGTGCCCGCGTTGGCGGCGAGAAGCAGGTGGCGTCTCTCGGTGATCGCAGCGTGCTGCTCGCCGGTCCAGGTCTCAGCCATCGTCCCGCGTCCCGGCTGATTCGGCGAATCGATGGCCACCCGGCAACGAGGCGTCCGTGCGAGTGATGTCGCGGCCGGGTTGCCAGGGCCTCACTCTCGCCGCCTTCGCCTGCACCGCCTCGAATTGCCCATCGCGAATGCGCGGCGGAATGGACAGGGCGAACGCCAGGGGATGCTCCGCGTCCCTCGCCAGGAGCTTCGCCCCGTCGGCAGTCGTCCCATCGACCTGGCGATACGAGCCCTGTGTCACGATCCCCTCGAGATTCGCCAGGACGGAGACGGCCTTCATGTAGATGGGAGTCTGGAGAACCGATCCGTCCGCGTATCCTCTTCGAGCCGGGTACGACTTCCACTTGTAGTCCAGCACCTGGAGCTCGGGCACCTGTTTTCCCGGCTTCGAATCGACACGATCGATTCTCCCCCGGACACGGATCGAACCATCCCGGTCCTGGAGATCGCGTCCTTCGATCCGGAATTCAGGTGCAGGATCATCTCCGAACGCGAGTTCCAGTCGGGCGGGCCAGGCTCCCTGTTTGTCCAGTCGCGGCAGCTCGCGTTCGAGGAACGACCCGACGATCTCCACGACCTGCTCCCGGGTGATACGCCACAGAGACGGCTCACCCAGCCACCCTTCCTCGGACTCCTCGGCCTCGCGCAGGGTTTCCTCGGCCACCCGGCGGTACAACACCGCCGCGTCCCCCGACAGCTCTGATGGACGGGCTTCGCCCAGTTCCCGGAAGAACCGGTGGAGAATCTCGTGCGCCAGGGCTCCCCGACTGGCCGGGGACGTCGATTCCTCGGCCTCCCCGCTTGCCTGCAAATGAAGTACCCGATCCAGGAGAAAGTCGAACGGCCTGCAACCGTACTGTTCGAGCTGGCTGGCCGACCAGATGCGCGTGTCACCAAAATTGGCTGCCAGGTAGTCGGTAACCACCGGATCCCTCAGCAGACCACCCCAGGGGTGTGGACGCAGGGACACGGGGTGTTCCCCGTCATTCGCCGGAGGCCCGTCCAGTCCACCCGTCCGCAGCTTTTCAGAGTATGCCGCGAGAACTGCCTGCCGGAGTGCCGGCGGGTCGATCGAGCCGAACGGCCCCGTGGATCCCCGGTCGATGCTTTCCCCGAGCAGCGTCGCTTCCCACGCCAGTCTCTGCAGGCGGCTGACCGGCTTGTCCTCTCCAGCTGCTTCACCCCGGGATCGCCCTCCCGGAAGCGACGATGAACCGACGCTCCGCGTCTCCGTCTCGACCGGAATGAGGAGGGATGGCAGGCATGGGGATCCGTCGGACGTAGCCGTTCGACAGGTGAGAACGACCGTGCTCTGCGCCGTGACTGCCGCCCACAACGCGAGTTCGCGCCGCAACGTTTCGTCTCGAGTCGACAGGGGGAGTCCGGCCTTCTTCAGCCGGCTCGTCTCGTCATCGGAGAATACGCCCCGCGACACGTGCGGCCGGGGGAACACACCGTCGTTCGCGTGCACGATGAACGTGTGGCGGAACGGCGTGAGGGCTGCTTCGTGCGCCTCGAGCACCTGCACTCCGCGTCGAGCGGGAGTAGTGAGAGCGATCTCGTTCGATTCGAGCAGACGGCGCAGACGGATGTTCCACTCTGCCGGACCGATTCGACCCTCACGTGGCAGCAGTTCCCTCCACTCCCTCAACAGGAGGCTCAGAGCTTCAGTTCCCCGTTGATCGGACCGCACCAGGTCCCAGCGGTCGGCCGGCGCGGTCGACAGCCGCCGTCGAAATTCGAATCTTCGTCCATCCAGGATCTCCAGTGTGAGGTCGATCCATTCGAGCTCCGACCGCTCCATCGACAGCGGCTCGATCGCCTCGCGGAACTCCGCGAACCTGGGACCATCCGGAGCCAGTTGTTCGCGGTAGAGGCCCTCCCGGGCCAGGCGGTTGGCGCCCCGCTCCGTATCCGTGGAATCGATCAGTCGAGCCAGAGCGGACGACCAGCCATCGAGACCTCGGACACGACGTTCAGTCGCGATGAAATCGAACGGCCGCAGGTCCAGATCGACTGCGAAGAACGGACTGGTCAGAACCTGGCGTAGCGACCGGTATGTCCAGTCGTCGGCGGCCCCCTGGAACAGCAGCAGGATTGCACGCAACGCGGCGACTTCGGCCAGCTTCGATCTCATCCGCACCGTGGCCGGCACGCCGGCCTCCCGCAGGGCTTCCACTACCCTTCGAGTGTCCGCCCCCCCCGACCTCGCGACGACGGCGATCTCGTGGGGCTCAACTCCGCCTTCCAGCAGCAGGGACTTGACTCGTGCCGCAACCCAGGAAGCCTCGGCGAGCGCATCGGGAGCGGCGAACAGAATCCCGGCCGCCGGCTCGCCCGCTTCCAACTCCTCGGCTCGCGTCGGCCCGGGCTCGAGTTCGTCCCACTCCGATTCACCCGGCTCGGAGACGAGGTACAGAACGACCTCCACCTCTCGCTGCGCGGATAGAGCCTGAAACAACCGACGACGACGCTGAACAGAGGTGAGGCCATAAATGTGGAGTGTCCGGGCCTCGCCGATTGCAGCCGGTAGCCCGCCGCCCTCGATTCTGTCCGCCACGAGCGCGTGAATCGAGCGAGGATCGAAGCGGTCGAGGCGTTCGAGTTCCTGCAGGAACTCCTCGTAGCTCTCGCAGACCCAGCGGTTGCGCCCCAAGGCGAATTCGTCCCCACCCAGCGAATCCAGCGCACGACGCAGCTCATCGGGTCGAACGCCTTCGGGGAGCAGCTCGCTGAACAGGCTGTCGATCGCGTGTGAGCCGGCCGGCCCGCGGTCCGGACGGCCGGAGCCCAGACCCGCACGACGGAATTGACGGGCGGCAATGCGGGCGACCAGCAGTCGACCCGTCAGGTGCCCCACGGGTCGCTCCTGGATTTCAAATCGGTCCCGCAGCTCCGACAGAAAGGAAATCGGAGGCGCCAGCCAGCCCGGAAACCCGCGGCGAACCGCCTCCTCGAACAGGGCGTCCCGCTGATTCGCGTGTGCGATCCACAGGTGGGATCGATACCCGGTGGGACCCCGTTCCTCGCCGATCTCGGCGAGGAACCGGTCTCGACACTCGGTCCAGAGCGTCTCATTCGAGCGCGATCGAACCACGGTCAGCGGCATTCAGAAGTATACCCGGCCCCACCGACTTGGAAAGACCGAACCCGGATTCGAGATGCCGCGGATTGCCAGAGATGGCGGAGGTTTCCGCAGATTCTGGCGCGCCGCAACGCACAGCATCGGCAAGCACCAGTCGTCTGTTTTGACCTCCGGACGCCGCAGTTTGTGGCAGAGATATCCTACAAACAGTAACCTTACGGCCCGTCGCCTGATGTTATGCATCGCGATTTGCGACTAAGGTCCAAATTTTGCAGGCTTTGCAGCCGTTGTAGTGCGTCCGCGAGGCGGCGAATGGAGCCGCGCCGCCTTTTTGTCGCCGCAGTCGGAGAGCCTGTCCGGCTGTGAAGACCGGGGGAAACCGGTTCCGAAAATTCAGGGAGAGTATAATGAGGAAGAGTTTGTTGTTGGCCCTCACGCTCAGCTTTGTGTACGTGGGCACAGCCCAGGCGCAGGCGATATTCGACAGGGCCTGGGGCGCGAAGGCCGGCGTGTCGGTATCGAGCGCGAGTCTGGACGCAATCGACGAGACGTTCAGCAAGAGCAACCAGACCGGGTTCGCCGGCGGCCTGTTCATGCACAACTACTGGGGCCTGTTCGGCGGGCAGCTCGAGGCGAGCTACGTCCAGAAGGGCGTCAAGGGAACCAGCAGCTCGTCCATTGGTGACGAATCGACCAAGCTCGACTACATCGAGCTCGCTGCGCTCCTCAAGCTGGGCCTGCCGCTCGGAATCGTGCGTCCGGGACTGTTCGGCGGAATCGGCTTCGACATTCTCGTGTCGTGCGATGCCGGCGGCGATGACTGCAAAGATCAGTCGAAGAGCACTGACTGGGTCGGGATCATTGGCGGCGACGTCATCGTCTACTTCGGCTCGTTCTCGGTCTTCGGCGACGGCCGCTACAACATCGGCCTGAGCGAAGTCACAGACGTTGCTGACTTCTCGTACAAAAACCAGGGCTGGACCTTCCAGGCCGGCGTCGGCTTCCAGATCGGTTGATCGAAGTTACGCTTTAGAGATCCAACGACGGACTCGTCTCACCACGAAGCGAGTTCGGAGCTGAGTCAGAGGAAGGGCCCGCGA
>JAENXO010000264.1 GCA_016649455.1 Gemmatimonadota bacterium
ATCACGCTGGCCGCCACGAGCCAGGTGATCGCGCCTTCGGACAGGCCAATGGCGGGAAACACGATGTCGGCCAGCTGAAGGACGGCGAAGGTGCCCGCCCCGTACAGGGCGGCCGCCCGAAAGACCCTTCTTCGCCTCAACTCCGCGAGGAATCGCTGGTAGCCCGGTGGCTCGCTCATATCTATCCGTTGAATCGGCTGTATCGATGTTTCGACTGCGTGTCACACGAAACTGGCGTACCCGACCGAATCTTATCCGTGCCCGCGAACTGTGGCGAGCCGGAAATCTGTCGGGCGTGTACGTTGCCGACTCCCGGAAGGCGGCGCACGTTTGAGCGAGCCGGAATCGGATTTCCAAGTCCCGGAGCAATAGATGCGACTGATCGTTTGTCTGCTATCATTCCCCGTCCTGCTCGTTGCCTGCGGCGGCGAGCCCGACGGGACCGCGGGACGGGACCCTGGATCGTCGGATGCGACATCGAATTCCGGACCTCCGACGATCACCAGCGAGCCCTGGGGCGTCACGCCCGGAGGAGACTCAGTGAAGCTGTACACTCTGCGCAATACGAACGGGATGACCGTGCGCGTTTCCGACTGGGGTGGAATCGTCACCGAAGTCCTCGTGCCCGACCGGAACGGGAACCTGGTCGACGTCGTGCTCGGGTACGACTCCCTCGCCGCGTACGTCGAGGGATCAGCTTACTTGGGGGCTATCGTCGGGCGCTACGCGAATCGAATCGCCCGCGGACGTTTCGAGCTCGACGGCACTTCCTACGAGCTCACCACGAACAACGGAGAGAACCACCTGCACGGCGGAGTCCGGGGATTCGACAGGGTCCTGTGGGACGCGTTCACGGTGCAGTCAGGTCCCATACCTGGCAGCCCGTATGATGTGCCGGGGGCCGGGCGGTCGAGCCTGATTCTGTCATATGTCAGCGAAGACGGAGAAGAGGGCTACCCGGGCAGACTCGAGGCGGAGGTGACGATTACGCTGACCAACGGGAACGAGCTCAAGTTCGGCTACGAGGCGACCTCGGACGACCAGACCGTCGTGAATCTCACGCATCACGGTTACTGGAACCTGGCCGGTCACGACTCGGGCTCGATCCTGGACCACGAACTGGAGCTCAGGGCGAGTCGATACACGCCGGTAGACACGGGACTCATCCCCACCGGCGAGCTCCGCCACGTCGAGGGGACTCCGTTCGACTTCCGGACTCCGACCCGGATCGGTGAGCGCATCGATGCGGACGACCAGCAGCTCCGCATCGGCGGAGGATACGATCACAACTTCGTGCTCGACGACTGGACCGGCGACGGCGCCCTGCGACTCGCGGCGCGGCTGCGCGTCCCGAACAGTGGACTCGCGCTGGAGGTTCTCACCACTGAGCCCGGCCTGCAGCTGTACTCCGGGAACTTCCTGGGCGGATCGGATATCGGGAAGGGAGGCGCCGTCTACGGGCACCGGACCGGACTCTGTCTCGAGACCCAGCACTTTCCGGATTCTCCGAACCGACCGGAATTCCCGTCGACCGTCCTTCGGCCGGGGGAGACGTACGAGTCGGAGACCGTCTATCGGATCCGCACCGAATGATCCGGATACCGCTTCCGTCGTCCATGGTGCCCGGATTCACCCGGGCTTTGTCCGGGGAGGGACTCGAGTACCACGCGCCGGTTCCCGACGTGAACCGGGCCCTGGTGGTCCGATCGGAGGATGCGGATCACTGCGCGTCCTGGGAGACGGCGCCGGTCCCACGCACCCTGGCTGACGGCGAGACCGTCACGTTCGTCATGCTCGCGGGCATCGAAGCGGGCGATGACCGACGGGACTTCACGCTGGCGCTCGACGGCCTCCCGGTGCTCACGATCACGAACCCGGCCGCCGCCCGCGAGGAGGTCCTCACGTGGACGGGGGACGACGGAGTCCAGGCTGAATTCCGCGTCACGCTGGTCGATCGGTACGCCGACGCGATGGGATTCCTGTTTCTGCACGTCCCGCGTCGGTTCCTGAGACCAGGCGAGCCGCTGCGCATCGAAGTCCGCGGCGAAAGCGCCGGGACGCGAACCTGGTTCATGGTCTTCCAGCGCAGTGTTTCCCCGGAGATCACGGTGAAGCCCGTTCCAGCCGTGGTGCGATCGCCGGACGGCCCGCGCCAGGAGCTTCGTGTCGATATCGTCCGGCTCGACCAGGGAGGGCCGGTCACGCTCGACAGCCCGGCGGGCCGGGTCGAGGCGACGACGACGTTCGGCCACACGCGGCTGTCGCTGGAAGTCCCGGCCGTCGAACGGCGCACGAATGTTTCCATCGCCTTCGAGCTGGCGAACTCGAGGCACGAGGCCACGGTCCAGATCGAACCGGTCGCGCCGCTGACGATCTGGCTGATTCACCACACGCACCTCGACATCGGATACACGCACGTGCAGGACGAGGTGGAGCGCCTCCAGTGGAACCACCTGGAGGAGGCGCTGCGGCTCGGAGCGGAGAGCGAATCGCTCCCGCCGGCGGCCCGCTTCGTCTGGCACCCAGAGGGAATCTGGGCCGTCGAGACGTATCTCGAGAATCACGGCGCGGAAGCGAACGAGCGCCTGCTGGAGGGCATTCGACGTGGCTGGATCCACCTCGACGCCCTGCACACCAATCTCCTGACCGGGATCATGACCGGTGAAGGGCTGATCCGCGCACTCGAACCTGGACAACGACTCGCAGAGCGGGCCGGCGTGCCGATCCGATCTGCCATGTTCACGGACATCCCCGGGTTCTCCTGGGGCCTCATCCCCGTTTTCGCGGCAGCCGGCGTTCGCTTCTTCTCGGTGGGTCCGAACCGCGGGCACCGGATCGGCAGCTTCCTCTCGACCTGGGGCGACCGGCCGTTCTGGTGGGAATCTCCGTCCGGCAGGGAGCGCGTGCTCGTGTGGGTGCACGGCGAGGGATATTCGCTGTTCCACACTGGACTCGGATACGAGAAGCTGGACAAACGGCTCGACGCGGCACTCGTGCTCGGTGCGGTGGAATCGCTGCGGGACAACGGCTGGACCCACCCGATAGCCGCGCTGCGCTACAACATCGGATCGGACAACGGACCGCCGGACCCGACCCTCAGCAAAACAGTCCGCGCCTGGAACGAGCGGTACGAGTCACCGCGGATCGCGATCGGGAGTTCGGAGCAGGTACTCGCCGAACTCGAATCCTGTAGCGGCGACGAACTGCCGGTCGTGCACGGTGACCTGACGGGTTACTGGGAGGACGGGGCGGCGTCTTCGGCCAGAGAGACGCAGTCGATCCGCCACACTGCCGAGTGGCTCGTGGCAGCTGAGGCGCTGGCCGCGATGCGCGGCACGGAGCTGGCCCGGGAGGAGGTCTACTCGGCGTGGCGGCAGGTGCTGCTGTACTGCGAACACACGTGGGGAGCGTGGAACAGCATCAGCGAACCCGAGGCGGAGTTCGTCAGCCGGCAGTGGGAACGGAAGCGGTCATTCGCACGGCTGGCGGCGGTGCAGACGAATGCCTTGCTGGCCGAAACGCTCGGAGACCGGGTCGAGACGGCAGCTGACGAGGCGGACGCGATCGCCGCAGTCGAGATCGTGAATACACTGGGTTGGACGCGGACAGAGGTCGTGGTTCTTGACCGGATCATAGCACACGACGCGGTCGTAGTCGTGGACCGGGCCGGTGCTCCCATTGCGTACCAGCGACTCGCCGACGGGGGCCTCGCGTTCCGCGCGCCGCCCGTACCCGGATTCTCGACGACACAGGTGCACCTGGTCCGGGACGAAGAGGAGCCAGACGAAACCTCCGAACTTGCGCGGGTCCACGCGGATGCCGGCAGCCGGATCGTTCTCGACAACGGAGTTCTCCAGCTCGGGCTGGATCCGCTCACGGGTCGCATCGTCTCCCTGCGCAGGATCGACGGCAACGGTCCGAGCCGGGACCTCGTCCCCCCGGGGGAGGAGCTCCTCGAATGGCTGTACGTGCCGGGCCGTGATCCCGACACTGCGCAGTCTGCCGGAGCCGGCAGCGTCGAGGTAAGCGACGCCGGCCCGCTCGTGTGGCGGGCCGTGTTGCGGCGGGAGGCCCCGGGGACGCGCGACGGAATCACCACGACGATCAGGCTCGTGGCGGGAAGCGACCGGGCCGAGTTCGAGGTACGGTTCGACAAGAAGCGGACGCTCCAGCCCGAGGCCGTGCTCCTCAGATTCCCCGCCGCGATCTCGCTGGGCTCGTCCGTCCGCGTGATCGGAGGAGCCTGGAGTCCGTTCGAGGCAGACACGGACCAGGCCCCCGGTGCGAACCGCAACTACTTCACCGTAGAGCGGTGGGCCGACCTGCACGACCGGTCGGGCGGGCTCACGCTGGTCTCGGTGGATGCACCGCTCGTCCAGCTCGGGTCACCGGGGACCGACCCGATCGTGGCGGGGTGGCGGGAGCGCGTTGACCCGAATCCCGTTCTCTACTCGTATCTGATGAACAACTACTGGGAGACCAACTACCGGGCGGAGCAGGAAGGGCCGCACGCGATTCGGTACGTTCTCCGTCCGCACCTGGGGTTCGATGTGAC
>JAENXO010000210.1 GCA_016649455.1 Gemmatimonadota bacterium
CACGCCTCCGGAGATCAGCTCGATCCAGGCCGGCAGTCCAGCGGCGGCAGCAGGACTGCAGCGCGGCGACGTCCTGCTGGAGATCGATGGGGAATCACTGGTGACAGAGGAAGGCGGCCGTCGCTTCGGCTCTGTGAAGCCTGGACAGAACGTGCGCTGGACGTACAGGCGGGACGGCGAAACGAGAACCACGACAGCCACCGCGGCCGAGCGGCAGGGCCCGACAGCCCCACTTCCGCCGACCGCGCCGGCTGCCGGATACGTCGGCTTGCGGTCACTCGGATACACGGGCGCGGACCGCAGCGCACTCAGGTACTCCGGGCTCGTGGGCGAGACCAGCGTGGAGGTGCGTGGCGCGGGCTCGGTGGTCGTGAACATCATCGACCCGGGTCGGGAGATCGAGATCGTCACGGCTGATTCCCGCACCCGGATCCGGCTGGACGACCCGGAATAGGCCCGGGGCGGAACGCAACGCAGTCGGACAACCTGTCACCCGGGGTCGCCGTGTCGCCGACAGAATGGCGCTGTGGCGACCCCTTCGGCGTAACGGTTCGGGGAGCGTGGCAGCTCCGGACCGAGCCGAGAGTTCCCGTAACATCCAGCGACACAAGCACCTGCGTCAGGCATGCACTTCAGCCGCTCGGCTCCCGGGCAAACCCGACCATCCTGCACGACTCTTGCTGCAAAACGAAGGGATGAATTGCCTCTTCCCCCGAGGCGTCAGATCCCACGAGTCGGAGTGAATCGATGCGCAGATCACTGTTTTTCCTCGCGGCCATTTCGGCCACTCTGGCCCTGCCGGCTGTTTCCGCCGCTCAGACGGCGCAGGACGCGGCCGAGCGGGAGGCCTTTTTCGATAACATCCAGGCGCCGAACTGGCTGGGCACGGACATCGAGCACACGTCGATCAAACGACAGCAGGGAGGCACGTGCTGGAGCTTCTCGACCGTCGCCATGCTCGAGTCGGAGGCGCTGCGGTTGAACCAGCCGATGAGCGCCGCCCTGCGGGAGGCGAAGACGGAACTGGATCTGTCCGACTACTACCCGGTCTACTGGGCCTACGTGGAGAAGGCCCGCGAATTCGCGCGCCGAGGCGGGGAGAACGCCCGGTTCACCGATGGCGGGCTGAGCCACGACGTTACCTGGGTCGTCGAACAGTACGGGATGGTCCCTGAGACGGACTATGTCGTGGTGGAGGACTACGGCGCGATGCGCAAAGAGCTGAACGGCGTTCTGACGCGACACGAAGAGATCGGCTACTGGGATGAGGATGCCGTCGTCGCGGAGATCCGGGAAGTCCTGGACAGGCACCTGGCCCCGCCACCCGAGACGATCATGGTGGCTGGGCGGAGCATGACCCCGGTGGAGTACGCGACGGACTATCTCGGCATCAATCCGGACGCCTACTGGGAGATCACCTCGTACACGAACATTCCGATGTATGGTCGTGGCGAACTGGATGTACCCGACAACTGGTGGGACTACGACGGCTACTACAACGTACCGCTCGACGACTTCCAGCAGGTCACCAACGCCGCCCTCGACGCCGGATACTCAGTCGTGTTCGACATGGACTGGGGCGATAAGGGCGCAAGCTGGAACGGCGCCGGACTCGCTGTGCTCGCGCCGGACGCGGCGCCGGGCGGACCGGACCAGGCCGTGCGCCAGGCCGATCTCGAGGAAGGGCGGACCACCGACGATCACCTGGTGCTGGCCGTGGACCACCGGGTAATCGACGGATACGACTGGTACCTGATCAAGAACTCGCACGGCACGGGCAGCGGACGCCGCGGATACGTGTGGGTGCGCGGCGACTACATGGCGCTGCGCGTGCTCGCCGTGATGGTGCACAAGGATGCGATCGATCCGGAACTGGCCGGTCGGCTCGAAGGCTGACGGTAATGACCCCTCGGCGGCCCGGACCAGCGGTGGTGCTGGCGATCGCTTCGCTCCTGGCGGCCACGCTCACCCTGCCGGCTTCAGCACAGGATCCGGTTTCCGGCCCGCTGGACGGGCTGGCGCCGACGCCGCCGATGGGCTGGAACAGCTGGAACCGGTTCGCCTGCGATGTGAGCGAGACGCTGATTCGGGAGACGGCGGACGCCATGGTGTCGAGCGGGATGCGCGACGCCGGGTACGAGTATGTCGTGATCGACGACTGCTGGCAGGTGGACCGGGACGCGAACGGCGAGATCGTGGTCGACCCGGAGCGGTTTCCGTCCGGCATGAAGGCGCTCGCCGACTACGTGCACTCAAAGGGGCTCAAGTTCGGGATCTACTCGGATGCCGGGACGGCCACCTGCCAGGGTCGACCCGGG
This sequence comes from Gemmatimonadota bacterium, assembly GCA_016649455.1. Taxonomy (GTDB): domain Bacteria; phylum Gemmatimonadota; class Gemmatimonadetes; order Palauibacterales; family Palauibacteraceae; genus Carthagonibacter. Next base: position 2,319 of record JAENXO010000210.1, read on the forward strand.
AGCCGCGGGCACGAGTACCAGGACGCCCGGACCTATGCCGCCTGGGGCGTGGACTACCTGAAGTACGACTGGTGCAACCACGGTACCCAGGATCCCGAAGCATCCTACCGGACGATGCGGCAGGCGCTGGAGGCGGCGGGTCGCCCGATCGTGTTCAGCATCTGCGAGTGGGGCTCGAACCAACCATGGCTGTGGGCCGGCGGGATCGGGCACCTGTGGCGCACGACTTCCGACATCCTGAACTGCTACGACTGCCGGGTGGACTGGGGCGGGATGGGGTTCATTCACATCCTCGATCTGCAGGACGGGCTGGAGGCGTATGCCGGACCGGGGGGATGGAACGACCCCGACATGCTCGAAGTGGGAAACGATGGTCTGACGGACATCGAGTCGAAGGCGCACTTCAGCCTGTGGGCGATCCTCGCATCTCCGCTGATGGCGGGGAACGACCTCCGGACGATGTCGTCGGCGACCCGGGAGATCCTCACGAACCACGAGGTTCTGGCGGTGAACCAGGACCCGCTGGGGCGGCAGGGACGCCGCGTCAGGAAACGGGGTGACCTCGAGACCTGGGCGAGGGAGCTCCATGATGGTTCGCGCGCGGTCGTGCTGTTCAACCGGGGCGAGTCCGATGCGGACCTGGGCGTCAGCTGGCCGGAGATCGGCTACCCGGCTCGGCTGGAGGCGTCGATCAGGGACCTGTGGCGCCACGAAGAGCTGGGCCGATTCTCGGGGGGCTGGTCCGTGCGCGTCCCCGCGCACGGCGCCGTGATGGTCCGCGTTTCTCCCTGAGGGTTCCGCGCGGACGGGTAGAGCATCAGGTTCAGGCAGGGGAGGAACCGCGCTTGCGCGGCCTCCCCTGCCGCTACGTCCCGTATTCCCGGTGACAAGAGGACATTCGATGACCAGACTCGACAGCCGAACAGTTTTCACGCTCGTTTCGTTTTCCGTGGTCGCGCTGCTCCCGGGGTGCATGCCATCGGACGGCGCCGACGGTCTCGAGGTGGCGGTCAGCGTGCCGGCCGCACATGACACGGCGTACGACGGACGTCTGATCCTGCTGTTCTCGTCGGACACTACCGACGCCTCCGAGCCTCGCTTCCAGTTCCGCTCCGAACAGAACCGCAGCGCGCAGGCATTCGGAATCGATGTGGAGGCCTGGCAGGCCGGCGAGGCGGCGGTGTTCGATGCTTCGGTGTTCGGTTTTCCGCTTCCAAGCCTCGCGGGCGTTCCCGCCGGGGCGTACCGCGTCCAGGCAGTGCTCAACCGGTACGAAAAGTTCGAACTGTCGACCGGACAGACGGTGAAGCTGCCGCCGGACATGGGCGAAGGACAGCAGTGGAATCGCAAGCCGGGGAACCTGTATTCCGAGCCGACGGTCGTGACGATCGACCCGGCGGCGCGCGAGCGGATCGATCTCGTGCTGGACAGGGAAATCCCGCCGATCGATCCGCCGGCCGACTCCAGGTACATCCGCCACGTACGGATGCGCAGCGAGATGCTGTCCGAGTTCTGGGGCCGGGACATGTATCTCGGGGCACATGTGCTGGTGCCCGAGGGGTTCGACGATCACCCGGAGGCGGAGTATCCGCTGATGGTGTTCCACGGCCATTTCCCGAGCGACTTCAGCGGGTTCCGGACCGAACCGCCCGACCCGGACATGGAGTGTGAGTACAGCGACCGGTTCAGCCTCGACTGCTACAACCAGATCGTGCAGCAGGAGGCACACGACCTGTACCGCCTGTGGACCGCCGAGAACTTTCCACGTTTCCTGGTGGTCGAGATCCAGCACCCGACGCCGTACTACGACGACTCCTACGCCGTCAACTCGGAAAGCCAGGGCCCGTATGGCGACGCGATCACCTACGAGCTGATTCCATTCCTCGAGGAGGAGTTCCGCGGGCTGGGCGAGGGCTGGGCGCGATTCCTGTACGGTGGCTCGACGGGTGGCTGGGAGGCCGCGGCGGTCCAGATCTTCTACCCGGACGAATACAACGGAGCGTTCGCGGCCTGCCCGGACCCGATCGACTTTCGCTCCTACGAACTCGTGAACATCTACGAGCATCCGAACGCCTACTTCGACGAGGGTCCGTTCGGCCGCGTGATGCGCCCTGCGCACCGGGACTGGCTGGGCAACGTGAGCTACACGGTCCAGGACGAGAACCACAAAGAGCTCGTGCTCGGGACCAACAGCCGGTCCGGCGGGCAGTGGGATATCTGGGAGGCCACCTACTCTCCGCAGGGCAGGGACGGCTACCCGAGGCGCATATGGGACAAGCAGACGGGCCTGATCGACCCGGATGTCGCGAGGTACTGGCGTGACAACTACGACCTGCGGCACATCATGCAGCGGGACTGGGCCACTCTCGGTCCGAAGCTCGTGGGCAAGCTGCACATCTTCGTCGGCGACATGGACAACTACTACCTGAACAACGCCGTGTACCAGGCGGCCGAGTTCCTGGAGAATACGACCGAACCGTACTACGACGGCGTGATCGACTACGGCAACTACGCGGAGCACTGCTGGAACGGCGACCATGAACTGCCGAACGCGATCTCGCGCTTGCGCTACAACACGATGTACCTGAATCGGATTCTCGAGCGGATCCAGGAATCCGCGCCGCCGGGGGCTGACCTGACGAGCTGGCGTTACTGAGTTTCGCATGATCGGTCGCCGCGAGTTCGTACTGCGGGCGGCGGGCGCGGCAGCCGGACTTGCCGTGGCGCGCGTCGGAATCGCTCGCGCCATCCCTGGCTGCTCGGGCCCGGATTCGCAGTCCGTCCGGTCCGACATGCCGGCCACGTGGGCCTGGGTGCAGGGACGCCGCGAACGTTCGCCGGTCGAATGGCGCGCCCGCTTCTCCCTGCTCGCGGCCGCCGGAATCGAGGGGCTGCTGGTCGGCGGCGGCGACACCCGCATCTTGTCGGATGCGGCACACGCCGAGGGTCTCGCGTTCCACCGCTGGGTGTGGACGTTGAATCGGAACGGCGACTCGGAGCTCACGCAGAATCACCCCGACTGGTTCATGGTGAGCCGCGAGGGCAAGTCGAGTCTCGAGCACCCACCCTACGTGCCCTACTACAAATGG
>JAENXO010000192.1 GCA_016649455.1 Gemmatimonadota bacterium
GCCTGCGCGATGAACCCCGCGACGGGCCAGAGCATGCTGTCGATGGTCAGCGAGGACCAGGAAATCGACATGGGCCGGCAGTACATGGCCGAGGTGGAGAGGGAGCAGGGCCTGTACGACAATCCGGTCCTGGGGGCATACGTCGACAGCGTGGGGCAGGCGCTCGCCGCCGTTTCCGAGCGACCCGAGATTCCGTGGTCGTTCAAGGTGGTGGACGATCCCGTGGTCAACGCCTTCGCGCTTCCCGGCGGACCGATCTACGTTGCTCGGGGCCTCCTCGCCCACTTCAACTCGGAAGCCGAGATGGCGTCAGTGCTCGGCCACGAGATCGGCCACATAACGGCGCGACACATCGTCGAGCAGATGAGCCGCCAGCAGCTGGCCCAGTTCGGTCTCATTGCCAGCTTGATCGCCGTACCGGACCTGATGCCGTTTGCGGAGGGAGTCTCGGGTGCGCTCGGCGTCGTGTTTCTCAAGTTCGGCCGGGACGACGAGTCGCAGTCGGACGAGTTGGGATTCAGATATATGACGGCGCTCGGATACGATCCGCAGGGAGCCGTGGACATGTTCCAGATCCTCGACCGACAGAGTACAAAGGCCGAGGGGACGATTCCCGAGTGGCAATCGACGCACCCGAATCCGGGGAATCGCGTCGCGGACGCCGAGGCACGCCTGGCAAATCGTACCCCGGCCGACACGATCGTCAGGCGAGACGAATTTCTGCGTCACCTCGACGGCCTGGTGTGGGGCGAAGATCCCAGGCAGGGATACTTCATCGGTCAGCGCTTCGTTCATCCCGAGCTCGCGTTCGAGTTCACCCTGCCCGACGGCTGGAACAAGCGGAACTCGCAGACGGCGGTGCTCGCCGGCAGCCCGGAGCAGGACGCGATGATTCAGCTCACGGCGGGGAGCGGCACGCCGGAGCAGGCGGCGGACCAGTTTCTGTCGAGGGAGGGGATCGAGCAGACCGGTATCAGTCGACGTACGGTGAACGGGCTTCCCGCAGTGCTGGCCACGTTCTCGACCCTGACCCGCGGTCAGGCCGTCATCGAGGGGATCGCGATGTTCATCGAGCACGGAGGCCTGACCTACGCACTGTTGGGCTACGCGCCATCGTCGAAGGTGGGGCGATACTCGGCGGCGGTGGAGCGCACGTTCGAGAGCTTCGCCCCGGTGACTGACCAGGCCCTGCTCACGGTGGTGCCGAAGCGGATCGAAGTGGTGAGCGTGTCGGAAGACATGACGGCCGAGGAGTTCGTCCTCCGGTATCCCTCGACCGAGGAGTCCGGCGCCGTACTCGATCTCAACGGGCTGGAGCCCGGCGATACCATTTCGAAGGGTACGTCGCTCAAGCGGATCACGGGAACGGGAGGTCCGGCCGGAAGCTGACCGGCCGGATCAGGCCTCCTGTGGCACGCGTCACACCGTTGTGGCGCGCATCCTGCACTTCGGCGCGGGTGCCTGAACTGATTCTGGGGCCCGGAGATCGCCGGCAGCCCCGCGAGAACGGCCGGATCCGGGCAAAATCGCGCTTTCGTCCAGATAGGGCGGGGCGAAGCCGGAGTCCGCGCACTGAAGGAGGGACCCTTGCATTACGCCATGAGGACCGGCGCGGCGCTCGCTGTCGCGTTCATTCTCGCGAATCCCGGGACCGGGATCGCTCAGGTGGATGGGACGTTCTCTGTCGAAGCGCGCGGCGGAGCTGCGATTCCGGTTGGCACGTTGGACGATCTGACCGATTGGAGCGGTGCTGCCGGCGGTACGCTGGTGTGGCACTTCAACCCGTACTGGGCAATCCGCGGCGACGTCGATTGGATGCACCTGCGGGCCGGCGAGAACGATCTCGCGTACAACGGTATCGCCTCACCTCCGATGGATCTGCTGTTCTTCGGTGGCGGGATCGAGGTCAACTTCGCGAAGCCGAAATACCAGGACGTGCCGTTCACGTTCATCGCGAACCTGGGCGCCGGTGTGACCCAGATGTCGACCGACAGCGGCTGGCTACCGAGCCACCCGGCGTCGAGCTTCGACGGATCCTACCTCACGTTCAAGGGTGGCGGCCAGGTCGGCTGGCAGTTCTCGCCGCTGATCAACGCGTTCGTCTCGGTACAGGGCTTCATGATCCTGACGGACGAAGAGGACACGCGAGTGTTCGAGGACGCGGCGGCCGGACTCGAGTCGTTCCAGACGACCTTCGTGATTCCAGTCACGGCGGGCGTCCGCTTGACCTTCTGAGCTCGTTGCAGTTCACGGCGTCTGCAAGCGCGGCGGCTTCGGTTTGACGGAGCCGCCGCGTCTCGTTCCCCCCCGAACTCTGCTCGTCGCCCTCGCCCATCCGGATGACGAGGTGGGCGTGGTGGCCGCGATCGCCAGCCAGGTGGCGCGGGGGGACCGGGTCGTCCTGATGTGGTTGACTCGCGGGGAGGCGACCGACGCCTACGGGAGTCTTTCGATCGAGGAAGTCGCTGCCCGCCGGGACGCACTGGCTGCTCGCGTCGGAGCGCTGCTCGGGATCGAGACCCTGTTTCTGGACTTTTCCGACACGGCGGTTCAGGCCGGGCATGAAGCCGCGGCGCGGGTGGCGCGGATTCTCACCGAGATTCGTCCCGACGGCGTCCTCACCTGGGGAGATGCGTGGGTGCGCGGTATGCGGCATCCGGATCACCAGGCGACCGGCCGCATCGTGAGGGACGCGATCACGCTGGCCCGGATCCGTCGGGCCGTCGAACCGAATCCCCCTCATCGGGATGCGGCACCCGTGTTCACCTACCGCGGCCTCCACTCCACGTTGCCGGCTGTCGGGATCGACGCCGAACCGTGGCTGGACCAGATCTTTGCGGTGGCCGACATCTACCACGAGGAGCTCCAGTTCCCCGATCGTCGGTGGCTCGAGAACCGGTTGCGGGCCATCGGCGCGCGCTGGGGTCTCGGGTGGGCGGAAGAATTCGACGCGTGGGAGACGGAGGGTGGCCTGGTCGAGTCTCTGCTTCCGGCCAGGCAGGCCGGTCTCGACACACATCCCGAGCGCCTGGACCCGGACTCCGCAGCGCCCGACTGAGAAGCATCGCTTCTGGTGCGATTCGCCCAGTGATCCTAGGATCATGCCATGCACGTCTTCGCGTCCGGCCCGGGTGGCTTCCCGGGACTGAGCTGCGGTGACGCCCGAGGCTTGGATCTCAAGAGGAGTTCTGTTTCATGAATCCGGTGATGCGTACGATTTCGACTTCCGCAGCGTTGCTCGTTGCGATCTCCCTCGTTTCCAGTCCGGCCGTCGCCCAGGAGCAGGGCGATTCCGATGCGGCGATGGGCGGAAAGCACCAGATGCACGGCCAGGCCGAGGGCGGGATGCAGGGGATGGGCGGCGGCATGCTGGGCGGGGTCTCGGGGCAGGAGAAGGAGGCGCTGCTGACGGGCGCGGGTCTCGGCGCCGGAATGATCGCCATGATGAACGGCTATCCGGGCCCGAAGCATGTGCTCGAGATGGGAGATGAACTCGAGCTCACGGCCGCGCAGCGCGAGTCGATCGGCACGATTTACGGCAACGTGAAGGCGGAGTCCGTAAAACTCGGAACGGAGCTCGTCGAGAAGGACGAAGCACTGGCCGCACTGTTCGCGTCCGGTTCGGTGAAGACGGGCGACGTCGAGAAGCGGGCCCGCGAGATCGGCGAACTTCAGGGCCGGGTGCGCGCCGCGCACCTCAACGCCCACGTCGAGACGTTCGAAGCACTTACGCCGGCTCAGCGCGAGCATCTCTCGTCGATGCAGGGGATGCACGAGATGCACCAGGGTTCGGGCGAGGGAATGCAGAAGCAGTCGAGGCAGGGCCAGACTTCCGGAACCTGATTTCAGGCGGCGATACGATTTCTCAGGCGGCCTCGGCCTTCCGTTCCGGGGCCGCCTGACGCAGTGCGTCGACGATCGCGGTCGAATCCAGCCGGTCCAGGTCGAACACGTGGCCTTCGTCCGGTCCCCGTCTCTCGAGCCAGGCCGTGACGATCAGGCTGGGTGTCAGCTCCGCCGGCGCGAACACGCTTTCCGCTCGAAGCTCCTCAATCCGTACTTCGTAGCACACTCGCTCGACACACTCCTGCCAGCTTCCGTCGTCCCACTCGACCCGCTGTCTCGAGAGTACTCGACCTCGGGCCATCGGGAGCAGGACCCCGGCGCCCGGCTCCGCGCCGGGCAGCGCGATGAGCCACGAACGTTCCACCTGCGGCCGCTCGAGTACGGTCCGATAGTCCTCGAGCTCGTAAAGCCAGATCAGGCGCTGCTCCCAACCGGTCGCCTCCAGGACCGAGCCAGCTGCCAGGGATGCGTCCCGTCGTGCCTGACAGCGGAGGATCGCGTCTTCCGCCGCTCCGCGATCGGCGAGTACCCGAATCGCTGCGCGGACCTGTTTTCTGTACGTGTCGACCCCGACCAGCCCGACGCAGGGCGCCGTACACAGGTCGATTCCATACTGGAGGCAGGGCGAGGCGGTTGCGTCGGGGCGGATTGGGCCTGCACAGCAGCGTAGCCGGAATACCTTCTCCACCAGCCGTGCGGCTTCCGAGGGTATGCGGCGACCCCGAAACGGTCCGAGATACTGGGCTCTCGACTTCCGCCTGGACTGGACGATGCGCAGCCTGGGAAACGGGTCTCCCCAGTCGACCTCGATGTACCAGCCGCGAGACCGGTTCTTGAGCGCCCGGTTGAATGCCGGACGATAGCGCTCGATCCGCTCGGCCTCCTCAAGCAGTGCCTCGAGATCGGTGCCCGTGCGGCAGATCGTCACGCCGCGCGCGAGTCGGACCATCATTGCCATGCGCTCGTCCGCGGGGCCGCCGCCGTAGAAGTACCCCCGCACGCGTCGCTTCAGGTTTACGCTCTTGCCCACGTAAATGGGAGTGCCGAGGGCATCCTCGAACTGGTACACGCCGGGCCGGGCCGGCAGGTCCGCCGGGACCCAGGCGGGAACGGGGCTCGAGCGTGCCATGCGCGATCCGGGCTCAGGGATTCGGTGTTCGTTCGGGTGAGTGTACGGTACGGCCGGTGCGGCTTCGGTCGCAACCTTCTGCCGGCGGGGGGATCCCCGGCACCCGATACGGGTTCGTATCTTGACCGCTGACCATCGATCCGGAGGAACCGTGAGTGTGAGTTCATCGTCCTCGAAGCTGCGCCGAAGCAGGTCCTTCTCTCCCAACTCCTCCGCACGTCACCTGGTGGCTCTGGCCTCGTGGGTCGTGTTGGGTGCGTGCGCCTCGACTTCTTCCACCGTCGAGCCGGTGCCGGCGCCGGTCGGACTGTCAGCGGTCGAAGCGGACATCGCCGCGGAGGTGGACCGGCTCACACCGGCCGCCGTTCAGTTTCTCGAGCAGATCGTCAACGTCAACAGTGGGACGATGAATCACGAAGGTGTTCGCGAAGTCGGCCGAATGTTCGAGCTGGAGCTCGAGGCTCTGGGCATGAAGACCAGCTGGATCCGGATGCCGGAAGAGGTCAACCGCGCCGGTCACCTGTTTGCCGAGACAGCCGGCGGGGCCGGGGCGACGGTGCTCCTGATCGGACACCTGGACACCGTGTACGAGAGCGACAGTCCGTTCCAGCGGTACGAGGATCTCGGAGGCGGCTCCGCGCGAGGGCCCGGGGTGTCGGACATGAAGGGCGGCGATGTCGTGATCC
>JAENXO010000630.1 GCA_016649455.1 Gemmatimonadota bacterium
AAGTTCTCGTCGCCGTACCAGCGGTCGGAGTTCTTCAGCGGGCCGAGCTCCATGTAGAACTGATACGCGTCACGCGTGTCCGGCTGCGGCAGCTGCCACCAGTCCTCCGTTTCCAGCCCTTCCTTCTGCACTCCCGTCAGCGGCGTCATGATCCAATACGGAAGCGTGAAGGCACCGTGGTGGTGCAGGTCATCGAAGTAGAAATCCGCGATCGGGGCCTGCGGCAGCGAGGCCACGAGCGCCGGGTGGGCCTCGGGAATCGCCGCGGTCACGTAGAACCCGGGGTATGAAGTGCCCCACATCCCGACCTTGCCGTTGTGATTCGGTACGTTCTCCAGCAGCCACTCGATCGTGTCGTACGTGTCCGAGCTCTCGTCGATCGCCGCATCACCAGGCACGTGCGGACGCATGTTATCGTACAGGCCCTCCGACATGTATCGCCCGCGCACGTCCTGGTATACGAAGATGTAGCCGTCCCGGGCAATTTCCGGGTTCGGGCCCACTGAGTTCGCGTAGAGCGTCGGGCCGTACCAGCCGATTCCGTACGGAGTGCGCTTGAACAGGATCGGCCAGGTCTTCGTGTCGTCCCTCGGCGTGTAGATCTGTGTGAACAGGGTCACCCCGTCGCGCATCGGGATTCGGACTTCACGCTTTTCGTATGTGCGGAGGACGAACAGGAAGTTCCTGCCGTTCTCGTTGTCGGCGTCCAGTTCCACGGACCGCTCGTAGCTGGCGATCGCTCCGTCGATGTCTCCGGCGACCATCAGAGCCTCACCAAGGCTGTCGTGCTGATTCGATTCGTCCGGATACGCCTCGACATTCAGGGTGAAGATGGCGACGGCCATCTCGGCATCCCCCGCCTGCAGGTATTCGTAGCCCAGGCCGTTGAGAGTGGTCGGCGGGAAGATCTGGCCATCGGGATCGGTCGCTCTGAGAGCGCGAAACTGTTGGGTTGCGGCCTCTACTCCCTCCGTCCGGATGATCGCTATGAACTCTTCCTCCGTCGGCGCCGTCTGCTGCGCGTGGGCGGCGAGGGGGTAGAGAAGTGCCGTGGCAATGGAAATGGTGAGCGCGAACATGACTGGACGGCGGAAACGCACGGGGCTGAGCCTCATCGGACCGCTCCTGCAGTTGATTCTGTGATTCACGCACGTGTCGAAGCGCGCACCGTACGAGGGGGGGGAGTCGCGGTGCGGGCATCCTTCTGTGAGACAACAGGAGTGGGCAGTTGGTTGCGCTTCGAGTCCTACGAGCCGCTGAAGGCGAAGGTCCAGACCACTGTAGTACTCCCGCTCTGCGGGCACCGAGCGGTCAGGCTGGTCTCGAAGGACAGGATCTCCTCGGCATAAGTGCCGGAATACGAACCGTCGGCTGACAGAATGGTGCAGCCCGTCGATTCCTCGAACCCGGGTCCGCCGCCCCCGGATGCACCCAGCAACACTGTAACCGCGCCATCGGCCGTGACCGCCCCCGTGACGTAGCCAGTCGCGGTTTCGCAGTCCTCGCTCGCAGTCTGGGAGAACGTGCCCTCGAAGACCCCGCCCGACTGCTCGGTGACCGTGACTACTCCATCGCAGACTTGAATGGTTGGCTCGAGCCCTGGCCTTTCCACAGTGATTGTCCACGTTCCGTC
>JAENXO010000100.1 GCA_016649455.1 Gemmatimonadota bacterium
ACTCGCGGGGCTTCACTACGCTCGCGCGTCCCTTGGAGTCGATGTCTGGCAGGACGTGGCCGTGTTGTCACCGATGCAGGACAGCCCCGCGACCGATCCGTGGGACGGAGCGGAGGAATTGCGACACATCCCCGACCTGGACCAGCCTGCTCCCCTTGCGGCCCGGTACGGACCGCTTCCCGCCGGTGCGATCGGCGAGAAGGAGCGCCGACGCCGGCCGTCACAGCTCAAGGCGTGGCTGTATCGGGAGCGACCCCTCCGGCTGTACCGAATCCCGGCATTGAAGCTCACATCCGACCCTGGCGAGTCGGAGGCCGAGTTCCGGGTCCGGGTCCGGGAGCAAGCTCGCTCCTCCAGGGATGCGGCGGTCGCGAAGCTTCGGGACCAGTACCGACGCAAGGTGGACTCGATCGAAGGCAAACTGGCCACGGCGCGGAATCGACTCGACAGGGAGAAGTCACAATACGATTCGCAGCGTCTCGAGAGCGCCGTGCGGGTGGGCTCGACGGTGCTCGGCGCACTGCTCGGGCGCCGCAGCGTCACCAGCTCCAGGGCCGCGAGCGCGGCGCGGCAGGTCGGCCGCGCATCGACCCAGCGGGACGATGTGCAGCGAGCGGAAAAATCGATCGAAGAGCTGAGCGATCAGCTTGCTCAGATCGAGGCGGAACTCGGCGCAAAGCTGGAGCAGGTACGTTCCGAATGGGCGGTAGACGCGCTCGAAATCGAGGAGGTGACGCTGGCGCCTCGCAAGAGCGAGATCGGAGTGGAGCTGGTGGCCCTGGCGTGGGTGCCTGAAACCGGCCCGGAAGCAGATGTGAGATAACCGGCCGGCCCGGGCCGCGGCCGATCCGGCAGATTCCTGCGAGCGGTCCTGGTACGCCTGCCGCTCGCAGTAACAGGCTCAGTCGTCGAGCACGAACGTAACCTTCATGTTCACCCGGTAGGACTTGACCTCGCCGTCCTTTACTTCCACGGTCTGCTCGTTGATCCAGGCGCCCTTGATGTTCTTGAGCGTCTTGCTGGCGCGGGCGATTCCGACCTTCACGGCATCGTCAAAACTGACCTTCGACGACGCGGTGATCTCCGATACTTTCGCGACCGACATTTTCAGCCTCCTGTCTTGTGGATTCAAACCCATCCGTCCGAAAACCGGACGCTGACAACTGCCAATATGCGCGCGCCGCGGCCGCTCAGGACAGAGCGGACCGGAATCCCCCTATGGCGCGAGAAATTCCATCGTCATCGACGTCAAAGTGAGTCACTGCGCGGACCCGGGTCGGTCCGGCCGTCAACAGCAGGACCCCCTGCTCCTCGAGTCGTCGTGCCAACCCGGCGGCGTCGATTCCGGGGATCGTGATGTCGATCATCACGATGTTCGTGTCCGGCTCAACCGGCTCCAGGCCATCGATCTGCCGGCACGCTTCCGCGAGGCGAGCGGCACGGGCGTGATCGTCCGCGAGTTCCGGCAGGACATGGTCCAGAGACCACAAGCCCGCTGCCGCCAGGATCCCGACCTGGCGCATTCCGCCACCCAGGCGTTTCCGAACCGACCAGGCTGCGTCGATCAACTCCCGCGGCCCGGCCAGCACGGATCCGATCGGGCACCCGAGCCCCTTCGAGAAACACACCATCACGGTGTCCGCACAGGCGGAATAGTCGGACAGCGATGTGCCGGACGCCGCCGATGCGTTCCACAGCCGGGCCCCGTCCAAGTGGACGGGAAGCTCCCTCTCCAGGGCCAGCTCCCGCACGGATTGCATGGATGCCAGTGGAACGACGACTCCACCGTGCATGTTGTGCGTGTTCTCCATCCACACGAGCGAGGTACGGGAGTGGTGCCGATCGCCCGGCCGGATCGCTTTCACCACGTCCGCTGCCGTCAGCCGGCCGTGATCGGACTCGACAGGGTTCAGCTGCACTCCGGCGAGCCAGGCCGCATCGGCCACTTCATAGTTGAACACGTGCGACTCGCTGTCGCACACGGCCTCGGTGCCCGGCGACGTATGCAGCAACATGGCCGTCTGGTTGGCCTGGGTTCCCGATGGGAAGAACAGTGCGGAGTCTTTCCCCAGGAGTTCGGCGACCCGGCGCTCGAGCCGATCCACCGTGGGGTCCTTGCCGAGGACGTCGTCGTCCACCTCTGCCTCGGCCATGGCGCGCCGCATTCCCGGAGGCGGACGCGTGACAGTGTCACTGCGCAGGTCGACCGGCCGCTTCACGGATTCAGCCACTTAGACGCCTTCGGCGGCGCCGGTCACGGCCTGGCCGCATCGAGAACAGAATTTCGCCCCGGAGCGCAGCGCAGCGCCGCACACCGGGCACCCGCCCTCGACCGGCTGCTCGGTGGACTCGCCAAGGGAGTCTCGGGCTGCGATCGCCTCGTTCGCCCAGTGCGCCCGGAGCCGATTGTAGTCAGAGTCCGCCATCTTGTCGGTCTCGTACTCGAATTCCAGCTCACGCAGAGCATCCAGCGCCCTGGCCTTTCGGCCTTCGGCCGTGGGTGACTCCGCCTCCCGGACGCTCTTGCGTTCGACCATCGGCGCGAAGATAACTGCCGCCAGCAGGACCGCGAGAATTCCACCGAATATGTAGACCGCGTACACGTTTGCACCGCCTGTTTATCGAGTTTGATGCCCCGTTCCGCCGTCCGGATGACGGCGGGCCGAAGCCAATTCCAGGGCCCGCGCGACCGCTGCCGCCGGTTCCTGGAATCGCTCAATCGGGAATCGGTCACCGAGCGCATCCCCGACTCCGACGAGCGGTCGACCGATCTTCATGCAGAGAGCGGCCTCGTTCAAGGTCCCCCACTCTCCCTCGATGGCGATCAGCGCCTCGGACGCCATCACCACGAGTGCGTTGCGGCTCTCGCCCAGCCCGGTGGCGATCGGAATCGTGACCCCCACGGCTGCCGCCTGCGGGTCGTCTCCCGGCAGAATGCCGAGCACGAGCCCTCCCTCGGCGGCCGCTCCGGCGGCGGCCGAGGCCATGACGCCGCCCCCGCCCCCGCACACCAGAACGGCCTCTGCATGGGCGAGAGCCCGGCCGACGGACCGTGCCGTTTCATTTCCGCGTTCGGATGCCGTGGCTGAACCTATCACCCCGATTCGAATCGGCCTGGACACCGGAGTTCCGGAAGTCATCGGGATCCGTCCGCCGACCAGCCGATCACAGCGCGAACAGCCCTGCCCCACTCCGTCATCGCCCGATCACGCAAGTCTGCCGCACCCGCACCGGGCGAGAATACCGATTCCTCTCCCAGCGCGCCGAGGAACTCCTCAGGCCGGGCCCAGAAACCACTGCCCACTCCCGCCAGGCCGGCCGCGCCGATCGCCGTCAGCTCTGTCGCCTCGGGGCGATGCACATCCAAGCCGAGCAGGTCTGACTGGAACTGCATCAACCAGTCATTCGCCGCGGCGCCTCCGTCGGCCCGGAACCGACCGATCGGGACCGACGATGACCGCGCCATCGCTTCCAGCACATCCACCGTGCCGCAGGCCATCGCCTCGAGCGCGGCTCGTACGAGGTGAGCGCGCTCGGTTCCCCGGGTCAGGCCGAATATCGCTCCGCGGGCCTCGGGAACCCAGTAAGGTGTCCCGAGGCCGGCGAACGCCGGCACGAACACCACTCCCCCGGTGTCGCTCACACTGCCCGCGAGGGCCTCGCTGTCGGCCGAACTGGCAATCAATCCCAGTCCGTCACGCAACCACTGGACGGCCGCCCCCGCGACCAGGATCGAGCCCTCGCGAGCGAATTCCGGTTCGCCCCTCGGTCCGCAGGCAATGGTGGTGAGAACGCCGGGTTGCTCAACTCCCCGCTCGGTTCCCGTGTGGAGGAGCAGAAAGGCCCCCGTCCCGTAGGTGTTCTTCGCGTCGCCCCGATTCCAGCCACCGTGACCGTACAGGGCAGCCTGCTGGTCGCCGGCCACCCCCGCGATCGGAATCTCCGCGCCCATGAGATCCGGGTCGGTGCAGCCGAAGTCGCCGGCAGACGGACGGACCTCCGGTAACATCGGCTCCGGCACTCCGAACAGGGAACACAGCTCCGGATCCCAGCTTCGGTCATCGAGCGAATATAGAAGCGTGCGCGAAGCGTTCGTGTGATCGGTGGCGTGAAGTCGGCCGCCGGTCAGTCGGAAAATGAGCCAGGAATCGATCGTGCCGAAACAGATCTCACCGTCTGCCGCCCTTGAACGCCACTCCGGATTTCTCTCGAGCAACCATTCGAGCTTCGTTCCCGAGAAGTACGGGTCGGCCACCAGTCCCGTTCGGGCCCGGATCATATCGGCCAGCCCGTCCGCTCGAAGTTGCTCGCATCGGCTGGCCGTCCGCCGGTCCTGCCACACAATCGCGGGAGCGAGTGGCCGGCTGGTGGCCCGATCCCATACGACAGTCGTCTCGCGCTGGTTCGTGATGCCGATCGCCGCCACCCGGGACAGGTCCAGGCCCGAAACCACCAGGGCCCGATCGATGACCGACCGGACCGACGACCAGATCTCGTCCGCATCGTGCTCGACCTGGCCCGGAGCCGGGAAGTACTGGGGAAACTCCTCGTACGCGGATCCCAGCATCCCGCCATCCCGCCCGATCACCAGGGCCCGGGAACCGGTCGTCCCCTGGTCGATCGCCAGAACGGCCATTTCTCGACTCATCGGTGCATGCTCATTCCCCGCATGGAATGTCCGCAGGAACGATCTCGAGACCCGTGAAGTCGTATCGGACCCCGTGCCGGGCGAGGAGGGAGAAAAGGAGTTGCACGGGAAGTCCTACCACGTTGTAGAAGTCGCCGTCGATCCGTTCGACCAGCGCGGCTCCGCGCCCCTGAATTCCGTAGGCTCCTGCCTTGTCCAGCGGCTCGCCGGTGGCAACGTATTCCTCGCATTCGGGGCGAGCAAGCGGCCGAAAATGCACTCTAGTCCGCTCCACTCCGGATACCGTGCGCGCGGTTGACCTCACCGCGAGCCCGGTGTAGACGAAGTGATCGCGCCCCGACAGACGCAGCAGCATCTCCACCGCCTCGGCTCGATCAGCGGGTTTGCCAAGGGACTCGGACTCGAGCGCGACGATCGTGTCAGCGGCTATCGTGACTTCGCCGGAAGCGAGGGAAATCGAGGCGGCCTTCTCCGTCGCCAGCCTGCGCGCGGCGACGGCCGGCAGCTCTCCGGGCAACAGTGTCTCCCGGCTGGTCGGCACCCTCACCTCGTACGGAATCGACAGCGAATCCAGGATCAGCGCCCGGCGGGGTGACGCCGATGCCAGTACAAGCTCAGGCCTCATCGCTCGATCACCAGCGTGACCGGTCCGTCGTTCACCAGCTCGACATCCATCATCGCCCCAAACTGTCCTTCGGCGACGGGCACGGTACCCCGTCTGCAGGCATCCACGAACTGGTGATACAACAGTTCCGCTTCCGCCGGCGGAGCCGCGTGGACGAAACTCGGTCGCCGCCCCTTCGAAGCATCCCCATACAGCGTGAACTGGGACACGATGAGCAGTGAGCCCCCGGCTTCCGACACGTCCCGGTTCATCAGGCCGTCCGCGTCCCGAAACAGCCTCAGACCCTTGATCTTACGTGCCATCCAGTCTAGCTCCGCCTCTTCATCTCCCGGCGCGAAACCCGCCAGTACGAGCAGCCCGATTCCGATTTCCCCGACGGCCCGTCCCTCCACACGCACGCACGCCCTGCTCACGCGCTGAATCACGACCCTCATGTTGCCTCCGGCGGTGTCTGGCCTTCCGAGATCGTATCGCTTCCGAGTGCCGAGTCGAGCATCGCCCGCACCAGGGGGCCGGCGTCTGTCGGACGACGGGCATCGATCGTCTCCCCGTCCCGGGTGATCCGCTCGACAACTCGATTCAACAGGGCATCCGGGGGGAGCGTCCGGGAGAGCCCAGCGCTCGTTCCGACCACGATCAGCAGGTCCTTGCTCCTCGACAGGGCTACGTTGAGGAGCCTGGGGAAGTCAGGGTTTCGACGCTCATTCAGAAACCAGCTCGGTCCTGGAGGAGCGTCTACGGTATCCAGTACGACCACGGATTTTTCTCTCCCCTGGAACCTGTGGATCGTGCTGATCTCGAGATCAGGAGGCGCGGTTCGGCCCAGTCTTCCACGGACGGCCCGCCACAGGGAACGTGTCTGTGCACGGTACGGAGTCACGACGCCGACGTCAGTCGCTCCCTCGCGACCCAGGACTTCGAGCAGCTGCGTGATGACCTCGATGTGAATCAAATTCTCGCGCGATCCATCTACCCGGCTCACGGCGGGATCGAGGTGTCCGGTCTCGAGCAGCACGAGCGCGGGCGTGCCCCGGTCCGCCTGGACGATCGGCGCCGCGTCACGCAGGCGGCCACCGTAGAACAGGTCTCCGACCAGAGCCCGTATCGCCGGACGCATCCGGTACTGCTCCACCAGCATCGCGCACAGGCGATCGTCAGGCGAGGGGAGTTGCTCCGTCTCCGAGTCTGTGACGACGCCGGTTTCCCGGAACAGATCACGACTCAACCAGCGACGGGCATATCCACCGCGGCTGATTACCACGGGGGGAAGTTGCTGGAAGTCCCCGAACGCCGAGGCCCCTTCGGATGCCAGACAGGCGGCGTGGAGCACGTACGGCAACGGCGCCGTGCTGGCTTCGTCGATGACGACGAAGGAGAAGCGCTGCGCCGCCAGTTCATCTCGCACTGCCAGCCGTGCGAAGGTCGTGAGCACGACATCGGCGTCATCCAGGACCCGGCGCGTCGCGCGTCCCAGGTCGCCCGTGAGGCGCCCGGCACGCTGAACCAGCGCATCGTCTCCTTCGCCGCGCGCCCGCGCCAGGATTCGCGCCTGCCGCTCGGCAAGCATCAGGTCCGGAGTCTCCTTCCGCGACGGGCCATCCAGCAGCGTACCCTCGAGCTCCAGCAGGGCCCGGGACAACCTGGTCGGCTCGCGTCGCTCGGCGCGCTCCACGGCTGCCTCCAGCGCCAGGGCCTGGTCTCCGGTGGGACTGAACTCCGCTCCCACCCGAATCAACCGGTTCTGCTCCACGGCCAGATCGCCGAGTCGGTGCGCGATACGTGACGCGGCCTCGTCCACCGCCACGTTGGTCGTCGCGACGACCAGGACCCGGCCCGATTCCGCCAGAGCCGCGACGGCGCTGCCAAGCAGACGTGTCTTGCCGGTTCCAGGTGGTCCCCAGACCAGCTGGGCACGACTTCCGAGAATCCGGGCCAGGGCCTCCCGCTGAGAGTCGTTCAGCTCTTCGTCGACATCGGAGGGAAGCTCGGCCCGTCCCGTGAGCGGATACTCCCGGCCGAACAGTCGAAGCGCCGTGGACGGGTGGAACCGCTGGGGATCGTCCCCGATCTCGCGCAGCCTGGACGCCAGAGCCTCGAGCAGCCAGGTGGGGTCGAACGTGAGCGTCGCGGGTCCGGGATGAGGGCCCAGCCATTCACCGAGTCTCACGCGGACGGCGGGGCGTGAGCCATCGAACTTCGTTACGAAGCCCAGGCCGCTGCCGCGTTCGCACTCGACACGCACCGCGTCGTCGGCCCGGATCGCGTACCGGCCGGGTGGCAGTGCCCACTCGTACTGCGTTGCGAGCCCGGGTCGGCCGATCCGGATCCCGTCGGACGCCATGAGCGGTGCACCGAGTCCGCGAGACTGGAGATCATCGCGCACCGCATCAATCTCCTCCTCGAGGGCGAGGAGACTTCCGTCCAACAGCTCGTCGAGGGGGGTCGTGGTCTCAGCCATGGCCGCCAAGGTAAGGCGGCCGGGACCGGTCGGGCACGGCCCGTCGACCTTGAGAGTGATGACTCATGGCGGTAGCCTCCTCGCATGCCCGACCTGAACGAGCTTCACGTTTTCCGCCGCGGGGCGGAGTGGGCCCTGGCGGCAGGGGTGGCCGTCGAGCTGGGGATCATCGCCGCCCTCGGCGACGGCCAGGGCCGTTCGTCTGAGATCGCCAGCCGGCTGAATCTGAGCCCGCGTGGAGTGGAAACTCTCCTTGGGGCCCTCGAAGAACTCGGCGCGGTCACACGGGAGGAATCGGGCTGGCAGCTGACGGGCGCCGCCCGGGCCCGCCTGCTCGACGCTGAAACGCCGGACTACGAGGCAGACAGTCTCGTGCACTGGATGCGCACGATC
>JAENXO010000163.1 GCA_016649455.1 Gemmatimonadota bacterium
AATTCGACACTACCCGCCAGGTGAAGTATCGCGGCATCGCGCACTACGACGGGTTGTACGATCAGAGCCGGTTCTTCGATAACACGCTTTCGCTCTACTATCGACGCAAGGGGTGGGGTGTCTCACAGTTTTCGCTGCTGCGTCCGATGTCGGAGCTGCTGGTCGAAAAGGTCCTCGTTGAGAGATATCCGGAACTTCAGCGCCACCAGGTCTCGTGCCACGCGGCCTCGGTGAAGGGCGAACGGGCGATTCCGTGCGGCCGGTGCGAGAAGTGCCGCCGGGTGGTGGCCATGCTGACTGCCGTCGGCGGCGATCCAACGCGCTGCGGCTACACCGAGGATCAGGTACAGCCCTGCCTTGATGCGGCGTCTGCGCAGGGCCTGCACCAGGAGGAAGTGGCGGAAGCACAGCTGATGTGGATGCTCGCCCAGCAGGGCCGGCTATCTTCCGACCAGGTGCCGACGAATGGGAAGGCAGGCCCGAAGGGACCGCATCCCGAGACCCTGTTGCTGCGGTTCGACAACTCACATGCGCCAGTCCAGTCACTCCCTGCCACGCTGCGTCGACCGTTGTTCGGAATGCTGCTGGAACATGCGGATGGCGCGGTCCGAAAGTCGGGCCGGGAATGGGTCCCGTTCGACCTGATCAACGATCCCTCTCTCGCACGTCCATACCGGTTCGAGGCGGCGTCGGTCGATCCCGGGGGGACCGACGGGCGCTCGTCCACGGCGGCCCGCGACTACCTGCTGGCCGAGCTGACCTGGCCGGATGCCGAACGCAGGCTGGCGGAAGTGGACATCGCGCTCCTCCCCGTCGGCGCCATCGAGCAGCACGGCCCGCACCTGCCGCTCGACACCGACGCATGGGACGCCGATCAGATCTGCCGCGAAGTAGCTCGGCGCTGCGCAGTTCCGCGGCCGCTGGTGCTGCCGCTGATTCCGTACGGTGTGTCCTACCACCACCAGGACTTTCCGGGGACGATCTCCGTCGGGCCCGAAACGCTGGCGCGACTGGTGTACGACGTGGGCATGAGCGCGGCGCAGAACGGCATCTCGAAACTGGTGATCGTCAACGGTCATGGCGGCAACATGCCCACCCTTCAGTACGCTGCTCAGATGATCAACCGGGACGCGCACATCTTTACCTGCGTGGACACGGGAGAGACTAGCGACGCGGACATCGCGCGCCTGGCCGAGACGAAAGAGGACGTCCACGCCGGCGAGATCGAGACGAGCACGGCCCTCGCCACCCGTCCCGAGCTTGTGGACGTCACCCGGCTCAAGAAGTTCGTGCCGAAGTTCTCCAGCCACTACCTGGACTTTTCGTCCGAGTACAGCGTCGAATGGTATGCGCATACGTCCCGGATCTCGCCGACGGGAGTGCTCGGAGATCCCACGAAGGCGACCGCCGAGAAGGGCCGGGCGATGTGGGAAGCGATGATCTCCCACCTCGTGAGCTTCGTCGAGGGGCTCAAGCCGCTCTCTCTCGCCGAGATTCACGAGCGGAAGACCTGACGGGAGCACGAAACGTGCGAATTCGTAGCCTCGAGGCCTGGCGGGTCGACCTCGCTCTCAGGGAACCGTACGAGATCGCGTACGAGACGATCGATAACGCCCCCAACGTGTTTGTCAGAGTCGTGACAGACTCGTTCGTGGGGTACGGGTGTGCGGCTCCGGCCCCGGAAGTCACCGGGGAGGACGCGGATTCCGTGCTCCGGTTCCTTACGAATGTCGTGGAGCCGGTGATGCGCGGCGCGGACCCGCTGCGGCCGGCGCGCATCCTCGAAGAGCTTCGTGAACCTCTCGCCGGACAGCCCTCGGTGCTCGCGGCCGTCGACATGGCGCTGCACGACATCGTGGGCAAGCGAGCCGGCCTGCCACTGTGGCGTCTGCTCGGCGGATACCGAGATCGCATACGGACCAGTGTCACCGTAGGAATCCTCCCGCTGGAAGAGACCGTATCGCGAGCCCGGGTATTCGTGGACCAGGGGTTCCGCTGCCTTAAGCTGAAGGGCGGAAGGGACCCGGAGTTGGATGCCCGGCGGGTCCTCGCCGTGCGAGAAAGCGTCGGCCCGAGGATCCAGCTCCGGTTCGATGCGAACCAGGGATATTCCGTCGCGGATTCGCAGCGATTCGTCGAGGCGACGAGAACGGCGAACCTGGAGGTGCTCGAGCAGCCGACGCCGGTCGGCGAGCCCGATCTCCTTGGCAGGGTGACGGAGTCCGTGCACCTGCCCGTGATGGCCGATGAAAGTCTGTTGACCCTTCGCGACGCGTTCCGGATCGCACGCCGGGGCCTGGCGGACATGGTGAACGTGAAGCTGATGAAGGTGGGTGGGATCGCCGAGGCTCTGGCCGTGAATGCCGTTGCGCGTTCCGCCCGGCTCGAAGTGATGGTCGGCTGCATGGACGAGTCGGAGCTGGCAATCGCGGCCGGACTGCACTTCGCGCTCGCCCGGCCGAACGTGATCTACGCGGACCTCGACGGCCACCTTGACCTGATCGACGATCCTGCTGTTGGTACCGTTCTCCTCAAGAACGGAATTCTCTTTCCCTCCGACAGGCCCGGCCTCGGTCTGGACGGCGACCTGTAATCGCCTGCGGTGCCGTGCAACTCAGCGTCGCTTCACTCCACGCCCGCCGACTCATACATTGCAGCGCCCGTTGGGAAACGGCCCGGCGCGCGTACAGCAGCAGGAGGCAGCATGGCGCGGTTCACCGACGAAGAGTTGATGCGGAAAGTTCAGGAGGGATTCATCGTCGAGTCCGAGGCGGACATGACGGAATCGTACAGGAAGGCCCTGATCAACCAGATCACGGTCCAGGGGGACACGGAGCTGATGAGCGCTCCGGCCTACTGGATGGCCTCGAAGGACGCTCCGTCCACCAACACCATGGTGTCCGCTACCGCGATCATCCAGGACGAGTTGGGTCACGCCAACATCGCCTACCGTCTACTGCAGGACCTCGGGGTGGACACGGACGCCCTGCTGTACGACCGGCCTCCGAACAAGTTCAAGAATCCCTTCGGGTTCGACCAGCCGATCGCCAACTGGGCGGAGCTGGTGAGCGCGCACGGGCTGTACGACCGGGCCGGGATCACGCTGCTCAGCGACGTGCACCGCCACACCTCCTACGGTCCGCTCAAGCGCGCGCTGGTGAAAGTCGGAATGGAGGAGAATTTCCACCTCCGGCACGGCGAAGCGTGGATGAAGAAGCTGTGCGAAGCGGGTGGCGAGGGACGGGATCTGGTGCAGCGCGCCGTTGACTGGATGTTCCCGATGGGCGTCGAGTGGTTCGGCATGCCTGACGACCGGAAGCACCACAACGCCCAGCTCGACTTCAAGCTCAAGGGGATGACCAACGATCAGCTGCGGAACACCTGGCTGAAAGCGGTCGTGCCGCTATGCGAATCGCTCGGGCTCGAGGTGCCGGCACACAGCGATCCGGACACTGGCGAAGTCGAGCTGGAGTACGGATTTCCCTGCGAGTGGGATGCGGACGACAGGGTCTGGCTGTACGACCAGCCGATCACCTGGGACCAGGTGTGGGAGCGCTGGCGAGCGCGCGGACCGATGAACGAAGAGTTCGTCAATTCGGTCCGCCGGAGTCGGGGGTCGATTGAGCGGATGCTCGCTGCGTGACTTCACGCTCACCGCATCCCGGAGCCCCCGCATGAGCCGACTGGTGCAACTCACGCGTCGCACGAGCGCCGACCCGGGCTACGAGTCGGACATCGAGCGCGGCATGGACTTCTCGGCCGTGTTCGCGGAGACAATCGGACAGAACCCGGACTTCGAGCTCGAGATCCCGGAGTGGGATGCGCCGCCGGCTGACCTGCGCGAAGCGGCCTGGCGCGCCCTGCACGAGGTCGCGGATCCGGAATTCCCCATCTCGCTGCCCGACCTGGGGCTCGTCTACGACGTGGAGGCGGAACACAGCACGGTCCGGGTAACGGTCACGTTCACCGCCTCGGCCTGTCCCTGCATCGAGTTCATCAAGTGGGACATCCGCGAGCGCCTGCTCGAGGAGCCGGGAATCGAGGATGTCATCATCGAGGTTACATGGGACCCGCCCTGGACCACGGAGCGGATCACTGAGCGAGGCCGGACCGCCCTGCGGAAGGCCGGAGTCTCGATCTGATGAAGGAGAAATCATGGGCCATCTGAGCGGCGAGCGGTTGTACGAGATCTTCGCCCGCCAGAAGCGCGCGGACCGGCTGGAGCACATCGGGACCGTTTCGGCCCCGAACCCGGAGCTGGCGCGAGTCTATGCCTGGAAGACGTACGACGAGGCGACCTGGTTCGAGATGGTCGTGGCCCCGCGTGACGCCTTCTGCGCCGTAAATCGGGACGAGGTCCCGTTCACACTGCACCCTGTGGAGACCGTATGAGTCTGGTCCGAACGGACAGCTTCAAGTCGGCGGATGAGCTGTCAAATCCCGTGCGCGAGGCGCTCGCAGCGACGCTGCTCTCGCTTGCGGACAACAAGCGGATTCTGGGGATGCGCTACGGGGAGTGGATTCTCGGCGCGCCGACGCTGGAGTCGGGAATCGCGTGTTCCGCGATGGCTCAGGACGAGTGGGGGCACGGCCGGATCCTGTATGCGACGCTGAAGGACTTCGGACTCGATCCGGGCGTTCTGGAGCACGATCGGCCGGCCGAGGAATACCTGAGCTCGGAGCTGCTCGACTCGGCAGTAGAGGAATGGCCCGATCTTCTGGCGCTGAACCTCCTGTTCGACGCGGCGCTGTCGGTGCAGGTCGAGGCGCTGACCAACAGCAACTACGAGCCGATCCACTTCAAGACCCGCAAGCTGCTCGAGGAGGAGAGATTCCACTTCGAGCACGGTCGGGGCTGGGCTCTCAGGCTGAGCGAGACGGCAACCGGGCGCGAGGCGCTCGAGGCGGCATTCCGGAAGGCGATGGGGCCCAGTCTGCGCTGGTTCGGGCGCTCGGAAGCCGGATTCGGACAGCTGCTCCAGGCTGCCGGCGTGTCGGCGGGCACTGCGGATTCTCTGCGACAGGTGTGGCTCGATCGGGTGGTTCCGGTGCTTGCGGAGGCCGGACTGGAGGAGCTCGCAACCGAGTTCGAGGCCAACGCGGAGCTCGACTGGTCCGACTGGGACGCGGACCGACGCCGCGGTGGATCGGGTGGTCCGGACGCCGAGACGCTGGCCCGGATTCGCGGCGACAAGAACCGCAGCATGTTGATGGACTGACCGTGACAGATCGAGGTTCGTCCGGACCAAAGCCGACCGGGCTCGGGAAGCCGATGTCCAGTGCTCTGATCCCGGAGGCCGTCGAATGCCCGTTCTGCTCCGGAACGGACACCGAACAGTTCTCGGCCTTCGGTTCCGCGCTGTCCGTGAGCCAGTACTGGTGCCGGAAATGCCGCACCGTATTCGAGTGGATGAAATGGCGAAATACAGAAGCGTGAACCCCGGGCCAGCCCGTGCTGCGTCACTCGTGCTGGGGCTTGTCGCGCTCGTTTCGCTGGCCGTGGCGTGCCCGGCAGCGGCGCAGGACCTCGAGCCGCGTGCCTTCTCGGCCGCGCCTACTGGACTCAACTTCGTAGCACTTGGCTACGCCTATTCGTGGGGCAACGTGTTGTTCGACCCCGCGATTCCGATCACGGACGGTGATGCGAATGTTCACTCCCTCGTCGGGGCGTATGTTCGGACGATCGACTTCTTCGGAATGTCGGGCAAGGTGGACGCCGTAGTTCCCTATGCGGCGCATGGAAAGTGGACCGGGCTCGTCGACGGGGTGCCTGACAGCACGACGCGAAGCGGCTTCGGGGATCCGAGTTTCAGACTGTCCGTGAACTTCATCGGGGCGCCGGCACTGGACCTGCCGGATTTCGTGAAGCACAAGCAAGGAATGATTGTCGGCGCGAGCCTGCAGGTCCGAGCGCCGCTGGGTGAGTATGATCCGACGAAGCTGATCAATCTGGGCTCGAATCGCTGGACCTTCAAACCGCGCGTCGGCATCTCTCAGCCGTTCGGCCGGTGGATCGCGGAGGGGGCCGTCACTGCGTGGTTCTTCACCGACAATCCCGATGCGCTGGGCTTCCGGCTGTCGCAGGACCCGCTGTGGGCGATCGATGGGCATGTCGCCAGGCTGTTCGGCAAGGGGATCTGGGCATCGGTGGATCTCGGCTACATCATCGGCGGACGCACCGCGAAGGACGGT
>JAENXO010000280.1 GCA_016649455.1 Gemmatimonadota bacterium
ATCCGGTCCGGCAACCGGGTGTTCATTCACTCCGTCGCGGCTGCGCCGCAGAGACTGATCCAGGCGATGACGGCCCGCGCTCCCGAGCTGAGGGACGTGGAGATCGTGCATCTCCATACCGAAGGACCGGCCCCCTACGCGGCGCCCGAGATGCGCGAGAGCTTCAGGGTGAATGCGCTGTTCGTCGGCGCGAACGTCAGGGACGCGATCAACTCCGGAGCGTCCAGCTACATTCCCGTGTTTCTCAGCGAGACGTCGAACCTGTTCCGACGCGGGATACTCCCGCTCGACGTCGCCCTGATCCAGGTCTCGCCTCCCGACAGGCACGGGTTCTGTTCGCTCGGCGTGTCGGTCGATTGCAGTCGGGCAGCCGTGCAGGCGGCCAAGTTCGTCATAGCTCAGGTGAATCCGAACATGCCTCGCACACACGGCGATGGCGTGATCCATGTCGACCAGATCGACGCATTCGTAGACGGAGACGACCCGCTGCATGAGGTCGCGCCGCCCGAACTCAGCGACGTCGAACGGGCGATCGGGAAGTACTGCGCGGAGCTGATCGAGGACGGGGCGACGCTGCAGATGGGGATCGGAGCGATCCCGGATGCGGTCCTCGGGGCTCTCGGGGGTCACCAGAACCTCGGGATTCACACCGAGATGTTCTCCGATGGAGCGATCGACCTGATCGAATCCGGTGTGATCAACGGCCTGCAGAAGCGGTCCCATCCGGGCAAGGTCGTCGCGACGTTCGTAATGGGAACGCGTCGGATGTACGACTTCATCGACGACAATCCGCAGGTCGCGATGCTCGACGTCGGTTACACGAACGACACGGCGGTCATCCGCCGGAATCCGAAAGTGACGGCGATCAACAGCGCGATCGAGGTGGATCTCACGGGCCAGGTCTGTGCCGACTCGATCGGCACGCGTCAGTACTCGGGGGTCGGTGGCCAGATGGACTTCATTCGGGGCGCCTCACTATCCGAGGGCGGAAAGCCGATCATCGCGTTGCCGTCGGTCACTCGCCGCGGGGAGACTCGCATCGTCCCCTACCTGAAGCGGGGGGCGGGAGTCGTCTCGACGCGAGCGCACGTGCATTATGTGGTTACTGAATGGGGGGTCGCGAACCTGTACGGTAAGAACCTGCAGGCGCGAGCCCGGCTGATGATCGACCTGGCGCACCCCGATCACAGGGAGCAGCTCGAGCGCGAAGCTATCGAGCGGTTCCAGACGTTGCCGGCCAGAGCCTGATCGCTCCGCAAGGGCTGTACAAAGCCCGGAACACTCAACGGAGACGTCGATGACGGAATCCCGGTTCCGCGTTCCGCACACGCTCGTCCTGCTGTTCGGGATGATCCTGCTGGCGTTCGCCCTAACACAGTTTCTTCCCCAGGGGTCGTTCGAGCGGGTGACGAACTCGGTCGGGCGCGAGCAGGTGATCCCGGCGAGCTACACGCCGCTCGAGCAGGCGGACCGCCTGCCGCCGTCCGCGATCTTCACCTCGATTCCGCACGGATTCGAGGCGGCGGGCGAGATCATCTTCTTCATCTTCATCATCGGCGGCGCGTTCGGAGTGTTCCGGGCGACGGGAGCGGCGGACGCCGCGATCGGCGCGATGCTGCGCCGCCTCGGAGAACGACCGGCGGTTCTGATCGCGGGGGGCATCCTGCTGTTCGCGGTCGGATCGAGCACGATCGGGATGGCCGAGGAGTATCTGCCTTTCGTGCCCCTGATCGTCGCGCTCGCGCTCGCCCTCGGGATGGACGAGATCACCGGCGTCGCCGTGATGTGCGTCGGGTACGGCGTCGGGTATGGCACGGCCCTGATCAACCCGTTCACGGTGTTCATCGCCCAGGACATCGCTGGAGTCCAGCAGGGATCGGGTCTGACCTATCGCCTGGTGCTGCTCGTCGTGTTCTTCGTCATCGGCTTCCACCATACCTGGCGCTACGCCTCGCGGGTGAAGAAGGACCCGTCGCGCAGCCTGATGGCCGGGGTCAAGACCGACGGCGGTCTCGAGCGGGTGGACGTGATGGCGCAGCCACGGATGACGGAAACCCAGAAGCTGGTCATCGCGCTCGTCGGGGTGACGCTCGCGGTGCTGATTTGGGGGCTCAAGGCGCGCGGCTGGTACTTGATCGAGATGGGGGCGCTGTTCCTCGCGCTGGCAGTGGCGATCGGGGTGGTCGGGCGTCTGGGCGCGGACGGGACGGCCCGGGAATTCTGCGTCGGCGCGGCGGAGCTGACGACCACGGCGATTCTCGTGGGGTTCGCGCGGGCAATCCAGGTGGTGCTGGACGATGGCCTGGTGGTGGACACGATCATCAATGGTCTCGCCCAACCGCTGCAGAAGATGGGCGCGGAACTCGCCGCTGTGGGGATGTTCATGGTCCAGAGCGTGCTGAACTTCTTCATTCCGTCGGGAAGCGGGCAGGCTTACGTCACGATGCCGATCATGGCACCGCTGGCCGACCTCGTCGGGGTCACCCGCCAGGTGTCCGTGCTCGCGTACCAGTTCGGGGACGGATTCACGAATATCCTCGTGCCCACGAACGCGGTCCTGGTCGGGATCCTGGCGATCGCCGGCGTGCCGTACGATCGCTGGTTCCGGTTCGTGATCCCCTTCATGCTCAAGGTCTGGATCGTCGGCTCGATCGCCCTCGCGATCGCGGTCAGGATCGGATTCGCCTGAACACGAGGCGGGAGGGGGACATGTCCCGGTCAGGGTTCGTCACGATGTCGGCAGTCGCAATGCTGACCGCAGTCGCAGTGTTGACCACTGCCTCACCGGCGGCCGCACAGGTCCCCGTCGGTGATTTCTACTTCTTCGATCGCTCGGATGTCGGAACCCGTCGGGCCAGCATCACGACGCTGGCCGAGGAAAGCCACGTCACGGGGGCGGGCGGGTTGACCTGGTCCTGCGAGGACGGTGAGCGCCGACTGATCGTGTCCTCGACCTATCTCGGTCGGTCGATGCGTGCCAGCGTCCGCTGGGCGTTCGACGGCGAGGAGCCGGGCGATTCCGAGAGCTGGATCCTGCGCCGAACGGGGATGGCGGTGATCGCCCCGGCGGAAGTCGAGACGCAGTTCACCCGCCGCGCGCTGGGATCAAAGGAAGTCGTTCTGGATCTGTCCGACTATGAATACCGGCGGCACACCTACACGTTTACGCTCGCCGGCCTTGCCGAGGCGCTCGCAATGCTGCAGTGCGGAGTCGGCGCAGGGCCCAGCTGAGCCTGTCAGGCACTTCAGGTCGCCGGAGCGCCTTCCGCCGGCCTGAGCTCGATCTCAATCGTCCGGATCTCGTGCGGGCCGAGCCGCAGGGCCAGGTGCCTGCCGTCCGGACCATCTGATTGAATCTCCGCCTCCCGCTCTTCGAGCAGGTTCGTGATCCAGGCACCCTGAATCGCGGTGCCGAACCGGAGCGTCTGCTCGTCCTCGACCGCGCCCGGGTTCCACAGCCGAACGACCAGCGTGTCTCTGTGCTCGTGCCGTTTCACGGCGCTGACCCGGGACGCTCCCGCGCCCAGGCTGAGCAGACTGCCGCCCCGGGTGCTGCCGCCATCGACTCCCTGCACGACGGGAGTGGGAGTCCTCCACCGGGCGTTCCAGTCGAGCACGGAAGCAGTCCCGTCACCGCCGCTGAACGGGAGAAGGGCGTACCGGAAGCTCTGAGGTCCCGGACACTGGGCCGCGGGGGTGGGGACGGTCGGACCCGCGTTCTGGTGGCGCCGGGTCGGGAAGTCATCTCTCGACAGCCAGCCGACCGACCGCAGCAGGGTGAGGCGAAGCTCGAGGCCTGCCTGGCCCCTGGCTGGCTCGAGCTCCGGCAGGCCCCGGACCAGCAGAGCCAGGCCGTGTTCCGGCTCGCACACCCATGAGACTCCCTGCTGCGGGACCGTCGCGGCCGGGGGCTGGAACCACTCCTCGCCAACCGGCGGATCGACCAGCCGCTCGTGAACGAGGAAATGTCCATCCGACCACGCCGTGTCCGAGTCGACACCAGTCGGAAACCGGGCGCGTAGCCGGTGGTCGCGAACCCGGTTGTCGAACCGGGTCTCGATCTCGACCATTGGACGGCCCGACTGGAGGGTCACCCGGACCTCGACCGGGCAGTCCACGAGGCGAGGGTCGCGGGAGCGACGATCGGCCGAAATCTCCTCCGGGAGCAGCAGGCGGAACCGGGCCACGAGCGTGGACGACCAGCGGCCGGCCGACTCGACGCGCACCTCACCGGCAGCCTCGGTGGCATCCACGGTCGAGCTGCGCTCCGCCGGGGAATAGTCGTACTCGTCGCCGACGTCCTCCGTGCTCTCCAGCAGGTTCAGCCCGGCGTA
>JAENXO010000174.1 GCA_016649455.1 Gemmatimonadota bacterium
CCGATTGCCGCGATTGATGTTCAGCCAGTTGGCGACCGGACCGACCCCGTGCGTCGGGTAGAGCTCCCCGTTGCGGTGGATCGAATGGTCCGTGCGCCACACGGCCTCGCCGTTCGATCCCGGTCCGAATTCGGCGCCCGGGTTGAATTTCACGGCGCGCAGGTCGTGCTGGTAGCCGCCGTGGCAGTGCACGAGTTCTCCGAACAGCCCCTCGCGCACCATGCGCAGCACGGCCATGACATCACGCCGGTAGCACACGTTCTCCATCATCATGCAGGGCGTGCCGGTGCGTTCGTGCGTACGAACAAGGTCCCAGCAGTCCTCGACCGTAAGCGCGGCCGGCACTTCGACCCCGACGGCCTTGCCCGCTTCCATAGCTCCCACGGCCATCGGCGTGTGCCACAGCCAGGGAGTCGCGATGATCACTGCGTCCACGTCGTCGCGCGCGATGAGATTGCGCCAGTCCTCTTCTCCCGCCGTGTACAGGGCGGGCTCGGATTTGCCCGCCTCGCGGGCCGCGTCGGCGGACCGCTGCGCCTTCTCGGGGACGATGTCGCACACCGCGGTCACTTCGCAGTCGTCGCGACGCAGGGCGAGACCGAGCACCCAACTGCCCCGGCCGCCGACCCCGATGAATCCGAGGCGCAGTCGATCCGCCGACCCGCTGCTCGGTCGCCTGGCGAAGGCGGGCGAGGGAACGAGCGAGGCGCCGACCGCTGCGGTGGCGCCGGTCTTCACGAAGTCACGTCGATCGAGAGGGCTCATCGTGTCTCCTTCGGGCCTGGTCCGGCTGCAGGTGCCGGAAAACCAGTACGCGCGAGGTCCATGGGATCTCCGAGCCCGGGCGCCAGCGGGGTGAGCCGCAGCGTCCAGGAATGTGATTCGATTGGAATCTGATACTGCTCGTGTGGCTGTGCGCCCCAGCTGTTGTCACCTCCGACCCCCATTTGCCGGTAGTCGAGGTGAATGGCGATGAGGTCGCGGGACCGCAGGTCGTACGTGTGGCGTCCCGTCTTGCGGGGCCCCTCGTCCAGGTCCTCGGTGAGGAACGGGAGCGCACTCCAGTCCAGGGTCGGCGTGCCGATCGCCAGGAGGCCGACCCCGGTTGAATCCTGGAACGCCACCCAGCGTGTGTCCATCCGATTCCCGTTTTCCTGCGGCCTGATGTACGGGTAGTACAGCTCCGACGGGGTGGAGCGATACACACCGACCTCGGCCCCGGACATCCGGTCTACGTAGGACTCGTGCGGTCCTCTGCCAAACCACTGGACCTGGTCGAACTCGGACGGGATCGTGAGACCGAGCCCGAGCCGCGGAATGTCCGGCAGCCCGGCCGTGCGGGCCCCCGGCGTGAAGCGGACGCCGAGCACCACGTCACCGGTGCCGTACACCTCGTAGGTCAGCGTCTCCGAAGCTCCGACGACCGGGAAGTCGATGCGCGCCGATACCCGCACGCGGGCCGCGTCCAGCCGGCGAACGTTGAGATCCTGCAGCACCGGGACACGGCCGGCCTCACGCCACATCGCCTGCCGGCGCGGCATGCGGTTACCGTAATCGTTGTCCGTCGGTGCCCGCCAGAAGGTGGGCGCGGGACCGGAGATCAACAGCTCCCGGTCGCGGAACCGGTACCACGAGAGGAGCCCGGTCTTTCGGTCGATCCCCAGCTCGAACTCGCCGCCCGACAGCACGAACTCCGAGTCTGTCTCGGCGAGCGCGAGGTCCGGCATCCGGTCGGGATCTGCGGCCGGCGCGGGGAGCGCGCCAGGCATCTCGAACTGTTCCCACGCCCGGACGGAGCCTGCCGGGTCGTCGGTAAGCGGATGCGCCTGCTTCCGCAGGTACTCGACCGTCAGGAAGCGCTCGACGCCGGGCGTGCGAGAGATGTCGGGCAGCCCCAGCGCCAGGTCGAGCGAGTCGTGGGCCGACACGTCGAGCGCCGCCACCTCGCCCTGAGCGATCGTTTTCGCGTCTTCTGTGAGCCTCCAGGACAGGGTCAGGTCCGACAGGTCCCGGAAATCGAACCGGTTCACGATCCGGATCCGGCCCGACGCGAGGTCGAGCGCCCGGGTCTCGACCGGCTGGTAGACCTTCTTCACCTCGTTCAGGTGCGGATTGGGCTGCAGGTCGGGCTGAACCAGGCCGTTGATCAGGAAGTTCCCATCACTCGGCACGCCCGGCGGACCGTAGTCGCCGCCGTAGGCCCAGTACGGAGTGCCGTCCCAGGTCTCTGAGTACAGCCCCTGGTCGATCCAGTCCCAGATGAAGCCGCCCTGCAGCTGCGGGTGGGCGTAGATCACGTCCCAGTAGTCGCGCAGGTTGCCGACGCTGTTGCCCATCGCGTGCGCGTACTCGCACATGATCAGCGGACGGGTACGCGGCTCGCTGGCCCAGTCGAGCAGGTGGGGGATTCGGGCATACATCGGAGCGTAGATGTCCACGTGCGGCTCACGGATCGCCCGCTCGTACTGCACCGGACGGGACGGATCGCGCTCGTGGATCCAGTCCGAGGTGGCCTGGAAGTTCACTCCGTCGCCGCCCTCGTTGCCCAGCGACCACACGATCACCGAGGGATGATTCTTGTCGCGCTCGACCATGCGGCGTGTGCGGTCGAGATGCGCCTCGCGCCACGCCGGATCATTGCCCAGCGTCACCTCCGGATCGTATCCCATCCCGTGTGACTCGACGTTCGCCTCGTCCACGATCCACAGCCCGAGCGAATCGGTAAGCTCGTACCAGCGCTCGTGGTCCGGGTAGTGGCTGGTTCGGACCGCGTTGATGTTATGGGCCTTCATCACAGCGATCTCGTCCCGCATCCGCTGGTCCGAGATCACGCGGCCCGTGTAGGGATCGTGCTCGTGCCGGTTCACCCCGCGAATCGTGATCGGCACGCCATTGACCTTGAGCTGGCCATCCGCGATGCGGACGTCGCGGAAGCCGATCCGGCTGGCGACCGCTTCGGTGGTGTTACCGGACTCGTCGAGCAGCTCGAGAGTCATTGTGTAGAGGCTCGGTGTCTCGGCGGTCCAGGGAGCGGGAGCCCGAATCTCCGCCTCCACACTCGCGTCCGCCTTCGAGCCCGCACCCACGGAGACACTCGATTCCAGGCGGGCCGAGAGAACGGATCGTCCCCGGTCGTCCAGTAGATCGATCCGTACAGTGCGCGCAGCCCTTCCGGTCCCCTGGTTTCCGACCACCGTTTCGACCGTGAGGAGCCCGTTCCCCGATTCAATGTCGAACTCCGGCCTTGCCTCGAAGTCGGCGATGTGAACCTCGGGCTCAGCGAACAGCAGAACGTCCCGTTCCAGGCCGCTGATCTTCCAGTAGTCCTGTCCCTCGAGGTATGCGCCGTCGGAGAACCGATAGACCTCTATCGCGAGGGAGTTGGACTCGCCGAAGCGGACGAATTCGGTGAGATCGAACTCGGAGGGCGTCTTGCTGCCCTTCGTGAACCCGACTTCCTGGCCGTTCACCCACACGTAGCCGGCCGACTTCACACTTCCGAGATGGAGCACGACGCGCATGCCACGCCAGGCATCCGGGACCTCGAAACTGCGGCGATACGATCCGACGGGGCTCCACTCAACGGGAACCAGGGGTGGGTCGGGGTCGAACGGATACGGAATGTTTGTGTAGATCGGCACTCCATACCCGACGATTTCCCAGTTAGAGGGGACTTCGATATTGTCCCAGGCGGTGTCGTTGAAGTCCTCTTTCCAGAAGTCCTTAGGGCGATCTGCGCGGTTCGCCACCCAGTGGAATTTCCAGCTCCCGTTCAGCGACCGGACCCATGGCGACGCGGAACGGCCCGTCGTTCCCGGAGACCCTGCGGCCGATTCCCAATCTGGGAATCTGGTCATGGTCGCGTAGGGCGGCAGACGATTGTGACCGGTTACGGCAGGATTCTCGAGGTCGGGGTGTGGAGGGCGAGCTGAGTCCGAGTCCGGGGATGCTTCCTGCGCCCGGAGACTGGACGAGAAATAGCAGACGGCAATCCCGGCAACCAGGGCCAGGCCAGACCTGACATCTTTCGACCTCATATCCACTCCGCCTCGACGGTGCGCTCGGTCTCCTCGTCACCCGTATTTCTCGTCCCCGCCGGCTCGACCAGCATGATGTGCACTTCTTCGGGAGCGACGGGCCGATGCTCGACGCCACGCGGCACGACGCACAACTGCCCCTTCTCGAGCCACACCTCCCGGTCCCTGAACTCGAGCTTCAGCCTGCCTTCGAGTACCAGGAACAGTTCGTCCTCGTTCTCGTGCGAATGCCAGTCGAACGTGCCCTGGATCTTCGCCAGCTTGACCTGGGTGTCGTTGACCTGCGCGACGATCTTCGGACTCCACAGCGCATCGATCAGGCGCAGCTTCTCCCCGAGGTCCACGGCCGTCATCGTCATGCCGGATCAGCCTTTCAATCCGTGGCGACTCCGCCCGGAGGGGTGAAGAGTGCGCACACCGCGCCCACCGGGTCCCGGATCACGCAGAACCGGCCGCCGCCCATGTCGCGCGGCCCGGCGATCACCTCGCCGCCCAGGACTTCGACTTTGCGGGCCGAAGCGTCCGCGTCTTCCACCACGATGTAGATCAGCCACTGCGGGGGCAGGTCGGCGTTCGAGCCGATCGCGTGACAGATACCGGCGGTGGCCGTGGTGGAGCCAGCGGGCATCATGCACCAGTCTTCGTAATCCCCCATATCCAGGGGTTCGCTGCGCCAGCCGGTCACCTCCTCGTAGAAATCACGGATCGGCTCCGCGTGAGGCACCGTGAGGTCCGTCCAGCCGATCGTGCCGACTGCCGGTTTCGGATCGTCGCTCATCCGGGTTCTCCCGTTTCATCTGACTGGTTTGTCCGCGGCTGCCATGTTCCGCCTGCCGGGTCGCGCTCGTCGCGCAGGATCCCATGGATCTCGGCGTCCAGCAACTCGTCGTTCTTCCATATGCTGCTTCGATGCGTGCCCTCGTGCCGCATTCCGAGCTTCTGCAGCACGCGCGAGGAAGCCGGGTTGCGTACGAATGCGCGGGCCCAGATCCGGTCCAGCACCAGGGACTCGAATCCGAAGTCGAGCAGCGCGTCAGCCGCCTCAGTCGCGTATCCGTTTCCCCAATACGGCAAGCCGACCCAGTAGCCGAGTTCGGCGATGCCGGTGTCTTCCTCCAGCTTCAGGCCGACGGCCCCGACGAGAGTGTCATCCTGCAGGGTGATCGCGAATACGGCGATCTCACCGAGACGGAACGCCGACTCATGGCTGGCGATCCAGGCCTCTGCCACGCCCTCGGGATACGGGTGGGGAATCGTCAGGGTGTTCTCTGCCACCTCGCGCGCACCGGCCAGCTCGCGGACCCGCGGCGCATCGGACAGCCGGAACGGGCGCAGGACCAGGCGCTCGGTGTGAAGCGTCGGCCGGTCCACGACCCGGCGGGTCTCCCGTTCTGACGTACTGCCGCTCTGCCCGTAGGTCCGGAAGCGGATCGCTACCCGTTCGATCTCATCGGGTGGCAGAATGACGGGCTCGCCCGCCTCGAGCACCGCCGAGTAGGTGTGGGCCAGGTCCTCCACCTCGCGAGCCAGCCGCACGGCCTCATCCAGCGACGGGCCGATCGCGATCTGCCCGTGATTGGCCAGCAGGCAGGCGCGTCGGTCCTCGAGCGCCTCCACGGCCGCCAATGCGAGCTCGACCGTGCCGTACGTCTCATATCGTGCGCAACGGATCGTGTTTCCACCGGCCACCGCGACCATGTAATGGAAGGCGGGAATCTCCATGCGCAGACAGGCGATCCCCGTCGCGTGCGGGGAGTGCAGGTGCACGATCGCCCCGGCGTCCGGTCGGTCCGCGTAGATCGCCGTGTGCAACGGCCACTCGCTGGACGGCTCGAGCCGATCGCCAGTCGGGTCGCCGCGCGTGGTGAGGAATACCGTGTCAGCCGGATCCATCGACCCGTAGGAC